>CALFPO010000048.1 GCA_937919165.1 uncultured Bacillota bacterium
AAGTTAATCTGATGTGGAACTGACGGATAAGTGGAATTAACCACGTGGACCACATTGCTGTTTAGCCGACCGTCTGGGCACTATGCCTGGACGGTCTATTTGTTTTTTTGACTGAGGGATAGAGAAATATAATAAGTTTTTGCTTATAAGGAGGAGAAATCATGTTATCTGACATCGAGATTGCTCAACAATGTAAAATGGAAAAAATTACCGACATCGCTGCTAAGTTAGGTATTGCTGAAGAAGATGTTGAAATGTACGGCCGCTATAAGGCTAAGCTGTCCATGGACCTCATCCAACGTATGGAGTCTGCACCTGCTGGCAAGCTGATTTTGGTTACTGCTATTACCCCGACTCCTGCAGGTGAAGGTAAATCTACTACTACTGTAGGCTTGGCTCAAGGTTTAGCTAAAATCGATAAGAAGGTTATTGTTGCTCTGCGTGAGCCTTCCTTAGGCCCTGTATTTGGCATTAAGGGTGGTGCTGCAGGTGGCGGCTATGCTCAGGTTGTACCTATGGAAGACATCAACCTGCACTTTACCGGTGACTTCCATGCTATTACCTCTGCGCACATGCTGCTCGCAGCTATGCTGGATAACCATATCCAACAAGGCAACTCTTTAAATATCGATCCTCGTCGTATCTGCTGGAAACGTGTTGTAGATATGAACGACCGCGAACTGCGTCAAATCGTAGTTGGCTTAGGTGGCAAGGTTAATGGCGTTCCTCGTCAAGATGGCTTCGATATTACTGTAGCTTCTGAAATCATGGCTATCCTGTGCCTGGCAACCAGCCTGCACGACTTAAAGGAACGTCTGGCTCGCATTATTGTTGCTTATGACTACACTGGCAAGCCTGTAACTGCTGGTCAATTAAAGGCTCAAGGCGCTATGGCAGCCCTATTGAAAGATGCCTTAAAGCCAAACCTTGTTCAGACCCTAGAAGGCACACCGGCCTTCATCCATGGCGGACCATTCGCCAATATCGCCCATGGCTGCAACTCCGTTACCGCAACCAGAATGGCTATGAAGCTTGGCGACTATGCCGTAACTGAAGCTGGATTCGGTGCTGACCTTGGTGCCGAGAAGTTTTTGGACATCAAGTGCCGCATGGCCAACCTAAAGCCAGATGCTGTAGTCGTTGTCGCAACCGTACGTGCTTTAAAGCATCACGGCGGCGTTGCGAAAGATAAATTGAATGAAGAGAATCTTGAGATGCTGGATAAGGGTCTACCTAACCTGCTTCAGCACGTCTCAAACATCACCGATGTATACAAGCTTCCATGCGTGGTAGCCATCAATGCCTTCCCTACCGACACCAAGGCTGAACTTGACCTCGTTGAAAGACGCTGCAAGGAACTTGGCGTCAACGTTGCCCTTTCTGAAGTATGGGCCAAGGGTGGCGAAGGCGGAATCAAGCTGGCCGAAGAGATCGTCAGACTATGCGATCAGGAAAACGACTTCTCATTCTCTTATGAGCTTGACATGTCCATCAAGGAAAAGCTTGAAGCCATCGCAACCAGAATCTATCATGCCGACGGCGTCGATCTGATCCAGAATGCCCCTAAGCAGCTCAAGGAACTTGAAGAGCTTGGCTTCGGCAACCTGCCTATCTGCATGGCCAAGACCCAATACTCCTTCTCTGATGACCAGACCAAGCTTGGTGCACCAAAAGATTTCCGAATCAGCGTACGTAACCTCAAGGTATCGGCTGGCGCAGGCTTCATTGTCGCCTTGACTGGCGAGATCATGACCATGCCAGGACTGCCTAAGGTTCCGGCTGCCGAAAATATCGACGTTGACGACAATGGCGTCATCACAGGACTGTTCTGATATGAAAAATGAAACATTAATAAAATTCAGCGAAATGACCGCATCCAAGGCTCCTGTTCCAGGAGGTGGAGGCGTCAGTGCGGCTGTTGCCGGACTTGCAGCATCGCTTTCTGAAATGGTAACCAATCTCACCATCGGCAAAGAGAAATACATCATGTATACCTCCGAGCTCAATGACATCAAGAAGGAAGCCGAAATCCTCAGAATGAACCTGCTTGACTGCATAAACAAGGATGCCGAAGCCTTCAAGCCACTGGCAGAAGCCTATGCCATGCCAAAAGATAGCGAAGGCTATGCCGAGAATATGGAAAAATGCCTAAGAGATGCAGCCAACTCTCCATTATTGATACTCAAGTACTGCACTCGCATCGTTGATCTAGATGAAAGACTGGCTCAGATCGGATCTATGCTGTCTGTATCTGATGCCGCCACCAGCGTCATGCTGGCACACGGGGCGATGTATGGTGCCTTCATCAATATCCAGGTAAATACCAGACTGATGAAAGATCGTGAATATGCTGAGGCATTAGACAAAGAAGCAGTAGACCTGCTTGATGAATATTCAGTCAAGGCCTTAAACTGCTTTGACGACATATCAAAGAGGCTTACCCATAATGGCTAATCTGCTTAAAGGAAAAGATGTATCCCTGGCGATCATCGAAGACTGCAAGAAAAGAGCTGAAAGCCTTAAAGCCAACGGCATCAATCCTACTCTTGCCATTATCCGTGTCGGCGAAAACGATGGCGACATCTCATATGAAAAAGGTGCACGCAAAAGATGCGATGAGATAGGCATAGAGGTCAAAGGTGTTGTCTTCCCAGAAGATGTAGACAAAGAAGCATTCTATAACGCATTGAACAATCTCAATAATGATGACAATGTCCATGGCATCCTCATGCTAAGACCATTACCAAAGCATCTAGACAATGAGCTTGCCAGAACATCCATCAATCCATCCAAGGATATCGATGGCTGCAGCGATGCATCATTGGCAGGAATCTTTACAGCCAAGAAACATGGCTTTGCGCCATGCACAGCTGAAGCAGCTATAGCGATCCTTGATTACTATGGAATCGATGTCGAAGGAAAGAATGTGACGATCATCGGCAGATCGCTTGTCATCGGAAAGCCAGTATCGATGCTGCTGCTTAACCGCAACGCTACAGTTACCATCTGCCACAGCAAGACCAAGAACCTAAGCGATATCACAAAGAATGCCGATATCCTGATCTGTGCTACTGGCCAGATGGAATCGATCAGTAAGGATTTCGTCAGCGACAATCAGACCATCATTGATGTTGGTGTGTCATGGAACGAAAGCAAAGGAAAGCTCTGCGGCGATGTCCTCTTTGAAGAAGTAGAACCTATAGTCAAAGACATCACTCCAGTACCAGGAGGTGTTGGAGCTGTCACAAGCTCAATCCTGTGTCGTCATGTCATAGAAGCCGCTGAATCTCAATACAACAAATAGTTCAAAACTCCAAGTAAACCTGGAGTTTTATTAACCTTTCATTCTAAAACAAAAACAGTTTTTTCGGTCTTCTACCACCATGACATACTACCTTTTATTTGAAAATCATAACTACCGGCTCAGCCGGTAGTTTGTGACAGCCCTCTAAGGGCTTGTT
>CALFPO010000049.1 GCA_937919165.1 uncultured Bacillota bacterium
GGAGGTCGTTGGTTCAAATCCTTCCCTCGCAACCAATGGTTCTGTAGCTCAGTAGGTAGAGCAATGGACTGAAAATCCATGTGTCGCCAGTTCAATTCTGGCCGGAACCACCATTAAAAAATAAAGCCTCATAAGAGGCTTTTTTCATTCTTCAATATCGGATTCTTCTGTTTGCTTTGTTTCTTCTTCGGTCTCTTCCCATGGGCAGGCACTGGTATAGGCATTGCCAGAGATATCCTCAAAGTAGTAGCAATGATTATTTGATATGTCGTAGCGAGATACGATCTCATAATACATATTCAGGATATCCAATCCATAGGCCGAGGTGAAGACATAGTTTCCGTCCCTCATGATAAGCTCAACATTCTGATACTTCATCATCGGATAGTTATGGATCTCGGATATCTCGTTGATCATCTTCTCATCGATATTCGCAAAGTTCTTTTCTACTACAACAAGCTCTTCCTTGGAGAATCCTTCTATGAGAGGCACCTTCTTAATGATATAGAGGTTATTCTCATCGATAGGAAATCTTTCGTCAGTGTCGCTTATCAGCACATTCTGGCCCAACTCATAGGCATAGCCCACAATCTTCTTTTCCTTTACCTCGATCGCTACAACGTTATCATCGCATAGCCTTACCTTGCATTCATCTATCAGAGGATTTTCCTTGATAAGAGCAGCCGTCTTCATGGGATTGCATAGAAGGAATCTTTTTTCTTCATCAAGTCCCGAAAGCGTAATGATGTCTTCCCCTTTGAGATAGTTGTTGCCGAACACCGATATGCGATAGATTCTTGATGCAGAACTCAGAAGATATGCAGCAGCCATGATGGCCAAGCCCAAAAAAATACTCAACAAAAAGAAGAGCTTCCTTGACTTCTCGAACCGAGTCTCAAGTCTGGCATTCTTCCTCTCGTTGAGGAATGCGTTGTAATCCAGTATTTTCTTCTTCTCTTCTAGCAATTGAACTTCTCTACTTCCATCACCAGCTTGACGCCGTATTGCTTCTTGACCTTTTCCTGAATGTCATAGGCAATCTGCAGATAATCCTGCGCTGTGCCATGACCATTGTTTACGATAAAATTGGAATGCTTATTCGAAACAGATACATCGTTGATGCTATAGCCGCGATAGCCTATGCCATCGACGAGCTTCCAGGCGAATCCGCCTTCCGGATTGCGGAAACATGATCCTGCGCTTGGCTTATCCAAAGGCTGACTGTCTTTACGTCTTTGCAGACGATCAGCCATTATCTCTTTTATCTGCTTGGCATCTTTCTTTTCGACAGATAGTTTTGCCGCCACAACTACCCAACGCGGATGATCATGGAAGATTGAATGCCTATATGAAAAGTTAAGTTCAGATTTATCAAACCAGACAAGTTCGCCATCTTTCAGTACCAGCACTTCCTTGATGACATCAGCCATTTCCTTTTTGTAGGCACCGGCATTCATATATACCAGTCCGCCAATATTGCCAGGTATTCCCGAAGCAAATTCCAGACAGCTTAGGCCTTCTTCAGCCAAGATATTGGCAAGTTTTGGGGCCATCATGCCAGCTTCGACATACACCTCATCATTCATGATCTCGTATCCACAGATCTTCTTCAGGCAGATCACTACTCCATCATAGGAAGATCCGCCGCATACAAGATTCGAACCGTTACCGATCACCTTGAAAGGAATATGTTCAGTCTTGACGAAAGATATGATCGATTTGAGATCATCTATCGTTTCAGGTAGAACAAAATGGGCAATCTTGCCACCCATTCTCAAAGTTGTAAGTTCAGCGAAGGACTTATCGTCATGATACTCGCCATGTCCGCTCAGAAACTCTCTAATCATAAACTCTCCACTTTTTCTATGATATCATTCAATACATTGCGATTCGCAAGTTTTCTTGCATTGTTTGACATCACTTCCAGTCTCTTGTCGTCATGGATCAGCTCATTTATCTTCTTGTCTAGCATAACCGCATCAAGATCCTTCTCTTCAATCATCTCGGCAGCATCCTTATCCACAAGAGCCTTGCCATTGTAGAACTGATGGTTATTTGGCACAAATGGCGAAGGAATGAGAATGGAAGGGACACCGATGGCACAGATTTCCGCCAAAGTTGTAGCACCAGCACGCGAGACAAGAAGATCGGCATTCTTCATTACCTTGGCGCCTTCTACTCTTTCGAAATATCTGATGAAATCTCTATCAGGAGCACTCTTCTTCACTGTCTCATAGTTGTAGTGCCCTGTCGCATAGACTATCTGATATGAGCCATCAGCCAACGCAAAATATTCCAATAATTTCTCGTTGACGCTTGCCGATCCTAATGAGCCCATGAAGATAAGAACTGTCTTCTTGTCCGGATCAAGGCCAAGATCTCTGATGACCTGAGGATCTTTCTTCACATTCAGAGCCTTATGGACCTGAGGATTTCCAAGAATGAAGGTATTCTTGTTGCGGAATTGCTTCAGATTCTCTTCATATGAACCAATGACCATATCCATTTTGGTGTCAAGAACACGGTTGGCTCTTCCCACAAAGGAGTTCTGTTCATGAATGATCGTCTTCAGGCCAAGATACGAAGCTCCAAGCATCACCGGAATGGAGATATAGTTTCCGAATCCGATAGCCATATCATAGCCCTTGAGCATGCTGCAGCATTGTCTGTAGGCTTTGGCGATCGAAACGACGCTCTTGAGCTTCTGGCCAATGCCGCCTCTAGTCGTATAGACATCAAGTCCGATGTATTCGAAACCGGATTCAGGAATCAGATCCTTTTCCATGCGGTCATTGGAGCCAAAGAAAGAGACGCTATGTCCGCGCTTTTCAAGTTCTTCGGCCAAAGTCATGGCTGGATAGATATGCCCTCCCGTTCCTCCGGATACGATTGCAATTTTCACAACTAAAATTTTAGCACAAAAAATGATGACCTACAGGTCATCATCTAATGGGTTAGGTGTTTTCTGCTCATCCATGCCAAACGGCAATCGCTTGAGGATGAAATAGTCGATCCAGGGATTAACGATAATAAGCAATATCCCATAGACAGCAATGTTTGCCCATAGTCCAGCACCAGCCATGTCGAACAATGGCTTAAGCAGAAATATCTCGATCAATGCCAAGACGATATAGATGCCAAGCGATGAAAAGAAGAAAGGAACAGCTTTCTTTCCCATCAGAACAGCACCTTGTTATGGAGAACCTTTCCTAGAATCGTGACTTCATTCTCCTTGAAGGTCCTATCAGGATACTTGCTATTGGCGGCCTTGAGGGTAATTCCGTTCTTGCTGAACAAGGCTCTCTTGATCGTGACTTCATTGTTTTCCAGAAGGAAGACACCTATTTCCTTATCTTCTAGGTAGTCTTGTTTTCTGACGTAAACGATATCGCCATCTCCAATACGAGCATCGATCATCGAATCGCCTTTGACCTTGAGATAGAAATATTCGCCTGGGCCATACTCCTTGGTGTTGCAGTATTCGAAACCGAAAATATCCTCATTGGCATATAGATCATATCCAGCCTTGACTTCGCCGATGATCGGAACAGCCACCTTGTCTGCTCTCAGGTCCATGTTGAGCAGATGATTGACATCGACATTGAAGATATCAGCCATTCTATTGAGCGATTTGACGCGCGGAAAGGCTGAACCATCTTCCCATTTCTGCACAGTAGTGAATGATTTGTAGCCTAGCTTTTCGGCCAGTTCATCCTGCGACATCTTATTCAGACGACGCAGATATCTCAGATTCTCTTTGAATTCCATAACCACATATTAAAATAAACTTGATTTTTTTTCAATTGCTATATTGAACTTGATTCTTTTTCAAGTATAATTAAAGCATGGAAAAAGTGATACTCCATTGCGATCTGAACTGTTTCTTTGCCTCGGTAGAGATGCTTTATCACCCTGAACTGCGCAATGTACCGATGGCAGTGGTCGGCGATCCTGCACAAAGACACGGCATCATTCTGACCAAGAATCCGTTGGCTAAGAAAAAAGGCGTAAAGACTGCCGAAACGATCAGAGAAGCCCAAAAGAAATGTCCTGAGCTGATACTAAGAAGTCCTGATTATGATTCGTATGCATACTTTTCGGATAAGGTCAAGGATATATACTATCGCTACACAGATTGCGTTGAGCCTTTTGGAATCGATGAATGCTGGCTCGACATAAGCGGAAGCATCAGATACTTCGGATCAGTAGAAATCATCGTCAATGGCCTTCTAAACAGCGTAAAGCTTGAACTTGGACTTACGCTATCTATTGGTGTTTCCTTCAATAAAGTCTATGCAAAGCTAGGTTCTGATCTGGCTGAAGATGATAGTGCATGCTATATCAGGGGACTTGAAGACATAGAGCATCTTGAAGCGGACAAACTTCTTGGCGTAGGCCGGTCGACATACGAAACGCTCAAAAGCTATAATCTCTATACGATTGGCGATATTGCCCATAGCGATCCGGCGAATCTTAAGCTTTTCTTGGGCAAATGGGGCGAATATCTATATCGCTATGCCAATGGCGATTCCTCAAGCGACATGGTCTTTGCTGAAGAAAGCGAGATGAAATCAATCGGCAACAGCTGTACTCCTTTCAGAGATCTATACAACATCGATGATGTCAAGGTCATCCTGAAGATCCTATCTGACAGTGTATCTTCAAGAGTTAAGAAAGAGGGCCTATATTTCCGCACCATAAAGCTAAGCGTCAGAAACAACAGGCTTGAAACAAGAACAATGCAGACAACGCTGGAAACAAACAGTGATCTGTCCAAAGACATATATGACAATTCCCTTCTGCTTTTCTGCAACAGCTGCAGTTTCGTCATACCCTATCGCTCATTGGGCATATCCGTATCGAAACTATCCTCAACAAAAGACGACGAACAAGAAAGCATCTTTGGCATCAAAGGCTATTCCCTGAAGCAGAAGAATGAAGAGACCGCTATCGAGACAATCAGACAGCGCTTTGGCTATAGCGCCATTTCGACCTTGAGAATATTTGAAGAAAGCAGATTGGCCAATCTATACCCTGAAGAGAAAGACACGGACGATTAAAGATATGATAAGAAGATATGTAGATGTAATATGCCTGAACGATAAAGGCGGCAACCTTAAGCCACTTTATCTTATCTGGGATGATTCCAAAAAGATACCCATACTTAAGGTCAAGGAGATCTGCCCGCGTGCCGCACTCAAGGTCGGCGGTTCAGGGCTGCGCTTTACCTGCCTTTTTGAAGCCAACCGCATCAGACATCTGTACTATGACAGAGGAAAATGGTTCGTGGAAATGAATGACCATGTTGTATAATGACGGCATGGAGAACATGATATACGATACGATAATAGTGGGTGCAGGTCCAGCCGGAATAAGCGCAGCCATATATGCTGCACGTGCCAGTCTGAAGACGCTGCTCATCGAAGAAGAAAGCAGCGGCGGCAAACTGTCCAAAACCTATATGATAGAGAACTACCCCGGAATCGAAACGATATCCGGCATGGAATTGGCCGAAAGATTCACAGATCAGGTCAAGAAATATGATGTCGAAACCATCAGCGGAAAAGTGATCGAAATCCTTGAAGAAAACAATCTCAAGAAAGTGGCACTAAGCGATGGAAACTTCTATCTTGGAAAGACGGTCATTGTCGCTAGCGGAACAAAGGAGAATATGCTTGACCTTCCACAAAGTGAAGAGTTCACCGGCAAAGGCATATCATACTGTGCTGTATGCGACGGCTTCTTCTATCGCAAGAAGAAGGTTGTCGTCATCGGTGGCGGAAACTCGGCGCTTGAAGAGGCCCTATATCTTGCCAATCTTGCCGAAAAAGTGACCATCATCATCAGAAGAGATGCTTTCAGAGCCGATCAGAGCGTTGTTGATAAGGTTCTAAGCAACGAAAAGATTGAAGTAATATACAACTGCCTTCCACATTCTCTGGCCATTGAAAACGGCATTCTTGTTGGTCTAGAGATAGAGAACGTCATCAACAAGAAACTCATGACAATAGAATGCAGAGGCATCTTCCCATATATTGGTGCTACACCAAACACTTCTTTCCTTGACCGAAGCATTCTGGATGATAAAGGCTACATCATCACCAATGATGATATGTCTACAGCCATTGAAGGCATATACGGAGCCGGTGACTGCTGCAAGAAGCTGCTAAGGCAAGTCGTAACCGCCTGCAATGATGGTGCCCTAGCCGCAAGCAGCATAAACAACTATCTAAAAACGAAGTGATCATCACTTCGTTTCTTTCATTTTGGCGAATGGACAGCTACCGCTCAGTCTGCAGGAAGAACATCTTCCTTTGCCTTTCAGCAAAGCACGTATTGCCAGAAAAAGCAATATCATCAATATGATAGCGACAATGATGTTGCCGGCATTCTCTGTCAGATATTCTCTCATGACACTTATGTTAGTATAGCCTAACTATCTTGTCAATTCGATATTTGTGATAAGATTAAATCATGAAGAAGAACGAAACGGTCCAGAATTATCTTGAAGCCATCTATATTCTTTCTATGGACAAGGATGTCAGAGCCATAGATATCGCCAGATACTTCGAATTCTCAAGACCGACTGTATCTGTTGCCTTGAAGGAGCTTGAGACTTCCGGATATATCCTTTATGAAAGCAACATCATCAAGCTTACGGACAGTGGCAAGAAGATTGCTCAAGTGATGTATGAAAGACATGAATATATCGCAAAGGTTTTGATGAAGCTTGGCGTATCTAAAGAACAGGCCTACAAAGATTCCTGTCTTGTCGAGCACGATCTATCAAGCGAATCGTTCGACGCCATCAAGAAAGCTACCGAAAAGCTCTTCTAAACTGAAACTCGTTTCAGTTTTTTTATGAAAAAAAGAGGATTTCTCCTCTAGTTTGCACGACCTGAATACTTGCCATCGATAGTAGAAACAGTAACCTTTTCGCCCTCTTCGATAAACAATGGAACCTTGATCTCAAGACCAGTCTCTGCTGTGGCGTTCTTCAGAGCATTGGTTGCGGTATTGCCCTTGACGGCCTGCTGGCAATCAGTCAATACAAGGTCAACCTTATCAGGAAGAATAACGCCCAAGATCTCGCCTTCATAGAATGAGATATTTACATCCAGATTTGGCACAAGGAAGTTCATTTCCCATTCAAGCCTGTCCTTTGGAATCTCAATCTGGTCATAGGTCTCGGTATCCATGAACACTCCGCTTTCACCTGAATCATATAGATACTGCATCGGACGCTTGTCGATATGCGCTTCGCCTACCTGATCACTGCCGATGAAGCTCAATTCCTTTACTACGCCAGTTCTAGGAACTCTGACTTTGATCTTTACCTTCATCTTTGCCATGGCTGTCTTGTTCAGCTGAATGTCGATGCACTGGTATAGTTCATTTTCCCAAGTGAAACATGTGCCTGGTTTAACTTCTGTACAGTTTAACATAAAATAATTGCCTTTCTTCTTTTACCCTAATATTGTATTACATTAACATTCATTTTTAAAATCACGAAAGAACGATATCCCAGAACGACAGATATGGCTTGAGATATATATTGATCTTTCCGGTGAAATGGCCAAAGCTTATCTCTCTTTCAAAAACGCATTGACCATTCTTGAATGATTCCTTGGTGATGACATGCATCTTGGTCTCTTCATTTCCTTCATTAACCACCTTGCCAGAAACGGTGATCTTGGTTTCCTCCCCAAGCGTTATGGTTGCGATGTTTGATGCGCCATTAACCCAGACATCGGTATGGGCTGAATCGGTGCTCCAGCTGAAGCTATCCAGATAATACTTTTCCTTATAGCTTACACTTACCTTGATGGTTCCGCTTTCCGGAATATCATAGCTGACCTTATCAAGTTTGACATAATACACAATTCTCAAAGAAACAATCGCAAGAATCACAAATAGCGATAGTCCTATGAAGAATCTTGTAAAGTTTCTAAGATACTTAGCTTCAATCAATCTGATTGAAAAGAAGTATATATAGAAGGCTATGATGTCTCCTATAAACATGATTGCGGTCTGTTTCTCGATTGGAGCAAGATAGAAATTGGCAATCAAGAAGACAATCAAGGCTAGCGTACAGACAAAAAGACCGATTGACTTGAGCCAATCGTGACTTCTACTAGAAGGCTTATATACAACTCTTTTGATTGTCGCCATGCTTAATCCAATATTATTTCATTTCGTTGCATCTATCAATGACAAATCATTTCATCAATCTGAACCCTATTATCTCTTTTTCGTGTGTTTCAACAATCATACAGTATCCATCGTAATATAGATCGTACCCATCACTTTTGCGATAAACTCTTACATGAATGCCATCCACGTTGAAATCTTCAAGTTCTAGGCCATTTGCGAGCATGCATTCAGCATGGCTGATGGCCTTGGCTTCCATGGCAAAGATCTCTTCATAGTATCTCAGATTCTCATATACGCTATTGGCATTATAAAGATAATCACTCTTGCAGAGAATCATCTTCAGACTCAAGGTCAACGCAATCAGAAAAATCGTCGAGATGAATCCCCTCTTGTCTTGCAATAACCCTTCTGAATCTCTTTCCATTTCTTTCATAAGATACGAATATGCATCCATCATCTATCTCAAAATGAAGTTCATCAAGATCATTGAGGAAGAACTCTGATCCTGGCTGAAGCATAAGTTTGCGGTTGTTCAGATGCAGTATGAAATCTCTTCCCTTATAGCGGAAATATAGGCAATCATGATCAGCCTCAAGATCATAGGCAATGAGAAGAACCTCTCTTAGCTGACATAACGACAGTTCATCATATACTTCGCTATATGAATAGTCGATGTCGGCAACAAAGGCAAAAGCCCTTTCGCAAAGCGGAAGCATAGATAGACATATCATCAGGCCCAATAGATTCCTAATCAGATTCATCGATCACGCATACCTCGCAGGATTCAATTGACATGAATATGTCTGCAAGACGTCCATTGGATTCTTCCTGATAACGGATATAGCCATCATCATAGTTCACGATTTCCTTGTATATCATGGCACAAAGCATCGTCAGCACTGCAACAATGAATACGCAAACCAAAGAATCCAATAGGATGAACCCCTCATTCCCATGTCGCATAGCCGCTCCCTAGGTGCACAATCACCTTGTGTCTTCCAAAAGCAATGGTTCTTGGAATCTCCACATGCCCCATCCCATTGAAAGAGATGTTGTGTTCAAGATATACCTTCTCCTTGTTCAGAATTGCCTTGGATTGCTCAAGAGCCATCCTTGACATGAAATAGTAATGGTCGACATTCGGCTCATCAAATCTTGATAAAGTCACGATAGTCAATGATGACGCAACAAATAGCGCAACAATCATCTCCAATAGCGTGAACCCCTTTTTATTCACTGACACAGTGTCCATCCTGAAGATAAAGATTCTTGCCATTGGCGCATTTGACCTGTTCTGATGTGATATATCTTCCGCTGACCAGATCATCGATGCTTCCAGGCATCTCTCCCCAATCAAGCCGATATTGGGCAATAGCTGAATCGACAACCTTAGTCATGGCCTTGCAGGCCCGATTGTCTATCGAATCGATGACGTTCGATACATTGGGAACCGTCAGCAGGAACAGTATCGAGACGATTATCACAACAACAATCATCTCCAATAGGGTAAAGCCTTTCTTATTCATAAAACCTCCTAGAATGACATTATGGCCTGCATAGGCAGATATAGTACCTGATATATGAAGATTACGATCATGCCGATAAAAGCATAGGTAAGTATCTGAATAGCCAACGTATACTCTTTCATCTTTCTTCTGAATCGCTCTCTTGCAAGAAGCGTATAGTTTTCAAGCATGCCCGCAAAGTCATCACTATGGCTTGCGATTCTTATGAAGCGAGATAGGCTCTGATCGTAATATCTCTTACGTGATGCCTCATCCAATGTCTCTCCTTCAAGCAGACTTTCATCAAGGTGGTAAGCCATAAAGGACACCAAAGGACGGCTTTTCATGTTTCTTAAGGTCTCTAGAGCCTCCTTTGTCTTGTAGCCCCTTCTCGTGCATATCAGAAGCAAAGATACAAATTCTTCAGAATAGTGAAGATGAAACAGAGAATTTGGCCAATGCTTGGATATGAATACATAAAGCAAGGCAATTCTCTTGGGCTTTGTGAATATCAATAGCCCCACAAGCACAACAATGCAAAGATAATAGAAAGCTCTCACAATTATCCTGAAGGTCTTCCTAAAACCGATCATCAGACTCAGATCCGCATCAAATCCCGCTATCAGATTGAAGATCGTATCGATGCCATAGATATCGAAAAGATAGATGGCAGTAACGCTTATCATCAGCAGTACACAAGGATAAGCCAATGACGATGCAATCTCCTTGCGGTTTCTTTCGTGATTGTCATGAAACTGCAGACTAAGCGACAAGGCTTCAGAAAAGGACAGTTTCTTAAGAAGCGGCAGAAGATACTCCTTGATCCCTTCAGGCAGATATTCGCCGATTGCTTCCTCTATCATCATTCCATTTGTGAGCTTCATGCTTAGATCATCGAAGATCTTCCTGTTCTTCTTGTTGGATAGGATGTCTATGATATCTCTTGTCGCCATGCCTGCTTCATCAAGTCTTGAAAGGTAGACAAGATCATCGATGCTTAGGCTGTTTCTAGAGAACTTCTCTTTCAAATATTCCTTCATCGATTCCTCTTTCGATCTGGGTGTCGATGTCAAGAAAGTCCTTTGAGTTATGCCCGTTCTTTCTGAAATAACCTATCTCCTTAGCATCCATCACCTCATATAGGACGATCTTCTTTCTGTCTCTTACATTTGTCATAAGTCGCTGATTGACGATGCAAATAAGGTTCTCATAAAGATGACTTTCGTTGACGCCGAGTTCGCACATCCTTGATATGACGCTTGATGCCTTGGAAGAGTGGATGGTAGACAGCACCAGATGGCCCGTATTGGCTGCCACTACCGCTATCTGAGCCGCCTTCTCTTCCCTTATCTCTCCAATCATGATGATATCTGGATCATGCCTCAATATCTGTTCAACGCCAGTTTTGTAGTCAAAGCCCATCTTCTCGTTGATCTGCAGTTGGATGATTCCATCATTGTAGACTTCAATGGGATCCTCAATGGAATAGATCTTCTTGTTGCGGCAGGCCTTCAGCAAGGCGTACAAAGTCGTTGTCTTGCCCGAGCCAGTCGGACCTGAAAATAGCACTAGCCCGCATCTTTTCGTAAGCAATGACCTGAAGTATCTATTCTGTCCCTCAAGATTTGAAAGTTTGTCTGCCGTGACCTTGAGATTCGAATTCAGAATACGCAGAACTCCATTGGTGCTGTTTCCGCTGTTGATGACCGCAAAACGCAATGACATGTCATTTCCATCAACGTCCATCTCAAACTGTCCAGTCTGTGGAATCGTCAGATTGCCGATATCAAGATTTGCCAGATACTGCAGATAGCGCATCAATCGATAGTCTTCAAACTTCTCTTTAACTCTGAAGAACTTGCCATCGATGCGCATCTCGATCTTCACTTCCTGGTAGAACATACTGAAATGGATATCGGTCGCATTGTATCTTAGCGCCAGCCTAAGCAAGCTCAATAGTCTTTCTTCCATTTTTCCCTCTGCTGCATATTTCGCATCAAAAGGCATTTTTCCTAACAAAAAGTCCACTTGATTGTGGACTTAGTACATATAGGGATTATTCAATAATTCAAATGATAGGCAGGTTGCTTCATCGTGTCCTGGATAGATGTCGTATTCCTCATCCAGACTGCTGAAGTAGCGTAAGGAATCTTTCAGCTTACGCATATCTCCACCTTTAAGATCGGTTCTTCCGACACCGCATCTAAATAGCGTATCGCCAGAGAAGATCATATGGTCGAATATGTATATGACCGAACCTTCTGTATGCCCAGGAGTGAACACCACTTCAAACGTAAACGGTCCGATATTCATCTTGCCTTCCTTAAGTTTCATGATCGGTGAAACGATATAGGAACTGATGCCGAAGTCGTCACCGGCATGTTTGTCTCTTGCCAGTTCCTCATCATCTTCATGGAGGTAAATAGGACAATGATAATGTTCATAAAGGCCATCGACAGCCTTGATATGATCGAAATGTCCATGCGTAAGCAAGATACCCGCAAGTCTGTCTTCGCCGATGATGCCGAGAAGCTTTTCGGCCTTGGAAGCAGGATCAATCAGAAGGACATCATTTCCTTCTTTGATCAGATAGGTGTTGGTCGCTAAAGGCCCAAGAACGTATCTTTCTATCTCCATATAACAAAAATAGGCTTAAGCCTATTTTTTCTCCTTATGAACAGTCATCTTGTTGCACTTTGGACAGAATTTCTTGATTTCCATCTTTTCAGGATGCTTTTTCTTATTTCTAGAACCGAAGTATGTCTCTTCACCACATTCAGAACATTTGAATGTCACAAAATCTCTAGGCATTTATAGTTTCCTCCATTTACGCTTATTTATTCTATCACAACCATTATTTCATAAGCAAGATTTTTTAGAACAGCGGATGCGAATCATTTATCTTGAGATGTTCATAGGCTTTAGGAGTGACAGTTCGCCCTCTGGCTGTACGGTTGATGAAGCCAATCTGCAGCAGATAAGGCTCATTGACATCCTCAAGGGTAACCGCCTCTTCGCCTATGGCCGAGGCTATCGCCTCAACACCCACCGGACCGCCATTGAAGCGTTCGATGATGCCTTTCAGATAACGGATATCTACCTCATCAAGGCCCAAGGAGTCGACCTTAAGCTTCTCCAATGATGCTTTCGCGATCTCCAGATCGATGATGCCATCATTTCTTACCTGAGCGAAATCTCTTACTCTTCTGAATAGACGGTTGGCGATTCTTGGCGTTCCTCTTGAACGCTTGGCTATCTCCATGACCGCCTCTTCATCGATCTTGCTGTCAAGAACTTTGGCTGTACGTCTGATGATCGACGCGAGCTCGTCTACAGTGTAGTAGTTGAGCTTTGAGGTGATGCCAAAACGATCACGCAATGGCGAACTTATGGCACCGGCTCTGGTTGTCGCACCGACAAGCGTGAAAGGTGGAAGATCAAGTCTTATAGATCTGGCTCCCTCTTCCTTGCCGACAACGATATCGATGCAGAAATCTTCCATGGCTGGATAGAGAACCTCTTCCACAACCTTAGGAAGACGATGGATCTCATCGATGAACAGCACATCTCCTGTCTGCAGTGTTGAAAGGATAGCGGCCAGATCGCCGCTTCTTTCGATGCTAGGACCAGAAGTGACTCTGATGTTGCTTCCCATCTCATTGGCCAGAATATAGGCCATGGTTGTCTTGCCTAGTCCAGGTGGACCATACAGCAGGACATGATCCAGAGATTCATCACGCAGTTTGGCGGCCTTGATGAAAACCTCAAGGTTCTCCTTGAGATCATGCTGACCGACATATTCATTCAATGTCTGCGGACGAAGACTGGTATCTTCATCGCCGCTTTGCTTAGCGGCATCCAATATTTTCTCTTCCATAGTTTACTTTATGAGCATCGCAAGAGCTTTTCTGATAAGCTCATCTGTTGAACCTTCTTCATTGGCCAGACGCTTGATAACCGGCTTTATTTCCGATGGCTTGTAGCCCAATGCCTTGAGCGCATCGCTTACATCATTCATGCCAGGATTCTCCTGCAGAGGCTGATCGGCTTCCACGAGCTTGCCCTTTAGATCAAGAATGATCTGAGATGCTGTCTTTGCGCCGATGCCAGGCATGGCTTTCATGAAGTCCACATCGCCATTTTCGATGGCCGATATGATGCTTTCGACACTTGAACGCGAAAGAATGCTTGAAGCAATCCTTGGACCTAGACCCTTGACAGAAATAAGCTTGATGAAGAGATCATACTCCTGCAAAGACAGAAAACCAAACAGGCTTATTTCGTCTTCCCTGACATTCTGATAGGTATAGATTGTCATTTCTTTACGGACAGAGAGCACATCCGGATGCGAAAAATTGATGCGGTATCCTACGCCGTTGACATCAATCAGAACATAATCCAATCCAAAGGCGTGCACTATGCCTCTAACAAATCCAATCATACGTTTATCATAACACAAAAGCGGACATCAATGTCCGCTCTATATGTATTCATCCTCGTCTTCCATGAACTCGAAGCTGTAGTCCTTGATGAAGACCAGATCGCCATGGGCACAGCCCTTCTCCCTCAGGGCATCATCAAGCTTCATCTTGCTCAAGGAACGAGAGAACTTGATGACAGATTCCTCATCCTTGAAGTTGGTGGAATCAAATAGCCTATCGACCTTTTCGCCCTCAACACGCCATACGCCATTGCCCTCATTATGGATGATGAAGTCAACAGGTTCCTCATACTTGTAGACAACCTTTCTTTCGCTCTTGGCTGGGTCGTATAAAGGAAACTGTGGGAGGTCCCTAAGCATATCCTTTACTCTATATAGGACAGGCTTAAGTCCTTCATTAATGATTGTCGTGGTCTCGAATACCTCAAGTTTAGGATATTTATCCTTGAACCTCTTTAGATTGTCCTGTGCATTGTCAAGATCCATCTTATTGGCGACAACTATCTGAGGCCTTGTCTCAAGATTGCCCGGATACTTCTTCAGCTCATCATTGATGATCTCATAATCCGTTACAGGATCTTCTCTGCCCATATCCAATACATGAATGATCAGACGGCATCTTTCGATATGCTTCAGGAACTCATGGCCAAGGCCTTTTCCTTCTGATGCGCCTTCGATAAGGCCTGGAAGGTCAGCCATAACGAATGAAGAGTTGTCGACCTTAACCATGCCAAGCTGTGGCTTCAAGGTAGTGAATGGATAATCGGCAATCTCTGGTCTAGCGTTGGATACGACCGAAAGCAATGTCGATTTGCCTACCGATGGAAATCCCACCAATCCTACATCAGCCAATAGCTTCAGCTCAACAAGTACCGTCTTGTCTTCTCCAAGCGTGCCCATCGTGCAGTGGTCAGGCGCATTGTTGCGGGAAGACTTGAAGTGGTAGTTTCCCTTTCCTCCCTTGCCGCCTTGACATATCACAGCACTAGAATCCAAGGTATTGAGATCGGCGATGACCTCGTCATTCGCAAGATCCTTGACGATGGTTCCTAGCGGCACCTTGACGATGACGTCATCTCTTGATGCGCCATACATGTTGTTGCCCTTACCGTTTTCGCCATCTTCAGCTCTGATGGCTTTGGCGAAGCGCAGATCCAGCAATGTCGACTTGTTGGTATCGACCTTGAAGATGATCGAACCGCCATTTCCGCCATCGCCGCCTGATGGTCCGCCTAAGGGATTGTATTTCTCATGCTTAAAGGCGACAATGCCATTGCCGCCGTTTCCAGCCTTAAGTTTCAATGTTACTTTATCAATAAATTGCATAATAGTTTAAAAAAGCCCTTGAGGGCTTTAAAGATCAATTAAGCTTGTGGATATACAGATACCTTTGTGCGATCCTTGCCTAAGTGTTCATACTTAACAACACCGTCGCAAGTGCAGAACAATGTATCGTCTCCACCCTTCTTAACGTTTGTACCAGGATGAATCTTTGTGCCTCTCTGGCGATAAATGATAGAACCAGCTGTAGCGAACTGGCCATCAGCTAACTTCGCACCTAAACGCTTTGAATGCGAGTCACGTCCGTTCTTGGTAGAACCAACACCCTTTTTAGAAGCGAAATACTGGATATTCAGTACATATTTCATATGTCTTTTACTTCCTTTCTACTTTGATGAAGTCTCCATAGGATTCTTCAATGGTCTTCAACTGCATCATCACCAGCTCGAAATAGTCTTGAACGACATCGCTTTCGCTTTTGTTGATGATGGCAATCTTGTTTGTTGACTGTCTAATCTCTACATTCTCATGAAGCTCATCCAGAGCATTCATGAAGCCAAACATAATCGAACTTACCGAAGCGCAAATCAGATCTTTCCCGAATTCGCTGAATTCAGCATGACCGCTGACTTCTAGCGACAGGTATCGATCATCATTTGCTTCATAAGACGCTTTAATCATTAAGCAATCTTTTCAACAGTCAACTTCGTGTATGGCTGACGATGGCCCTGCTTACGTCTTGTAGAACCCTTCTTCTGCTTGTACTTGAAGATGATGATTTTCTTTTCCTTGCCCTGCTTTTCAACCTTGCAAGTTACCTTAGCACCTTCAACGTATGGGGTTCCAAGCGTTAAGCCATTGTTTTCGATCGCAACAACCTTATCGAAAGTATACTTCTTGCCTTCTTCTACATCGAGCTTCTCAACATAGATGCTCTGGCCTTCTTCGACTTTAAGCTGTTTGCCACCAGTCTCGATAATTGCGTACATAGCGCACCTCCTTATATTTAGATTCAGACTCGCCATTGAGGTGAACCAGGTTCTTTAAAACCTCTTCTGAGCGGTTATAATCCCCTCTAAGGAGGGACTACAACGCTAATATTTTAGCAAATCCCATCTCTGTTTTCAATAGAAAACAAGCCATTTTTCAGACTATTTCACCTTTGTCCAGCATGATCGGACGATAGACCTTCAGCTTAGACATCTTGCCGATCTTGAGCTTCAGCATCACCCTCAGGGCATGGTCGGAATTGACATCATGGACAAACTGCATTTTCATGATCTTGAGCTTGTATTCAAGGCATTTCTCATACAGTTCCGGGAACCTGTCAGCCTGATAGATGATGTATGCTTCGCCATTGTCCTTCATGAATCTTCTGAAAGACTTGAACAGATCATCCAGAGGCAAAGACTCCTCAAACATGGCTTCCCTAAGATAGATGTTAGGCGTAACATTGTTCATCTCGAAAAAAGGCGGATTGGAGACTACCACATCAACCTTCTCAATATCAAGATCCTGGATACGTGATGCATACAGGCTATAGTTGTCGCTATATCTTTCTAGATTCTGTTTGGCGATCTCCAGAGCCCTATCATGGATATCGACGCCGATAAGCTTATCTGCTCCATGGTAATGGCCATAAAGCAGCAGCGCTCCCGTATTGGTGCCGATATCAAGGATGGACTTGCCCTTCATATTGTCAAGAAACATCCCCAATAAGGTTGTATCGGTTCCTGACTTGAACAGTTCATCATCCTGAATGAATTCATAATCAATATATTTAAGATAATCCATTTTCCTCGTAATCCTTCGATATTTCAAAATAGAACATCGATCCCTCGCCTTCCTTGGAAACGACGCCATATGCAGCCCTATGGGCCTCCAGAATGGCTTTGGCAATCGCCAAGCCCAATCCTGTAGAGTTCACGCTGCGGTTGAAGTTCTTGTCGACCTTATAGTATCTGTCCCAGATATAAGGCATGGCCTCTTCCTTGATGCCATCGCCATAATCCTTGACCTCCAGTCTTACCTTCTCCTCATCATCATTAAGCCTGATTTCGATCTTGCCATTGTCGTCGCTATGCTTGATGGCGTTGGACAGGAAATTGTAGATGACTTGAGACAGCTTGATCTTATCGGCATAGATGAAGGCATCATCAAGGCTCAAAACAAGGGAAATATGTTTCTCTTCGATAAGCCTATTCAGCAGCTCGATCACCTCGATCGTTGCCTCCTTGAGGTCGAAATTGTCATGATTGAGCACAATCGTGCCAGCCTGCAGTTTGGAGAGTTCAGACATATCCGTAACCAGCTTGTTCAGGTAATCTGTTTCCTTAAGAATGACATCAAGGTGCTCGTTTCTCTTTTCAGGATCATCTCCCGAGATATCCTTTATCATCTCGGCATAGGCCTTGATCATGGTGAGCGGTGTCTTGATATCATGCGATACATTGGCCACAAGGTCCTTTCTGAGATCATTAACCTGCGAGAGTTTCTCTGTCGCATCATCCAATGTCAAAGCCAGATCATTGATCTCCGAGAAAGAATCGGTCTTGAACGATACGCTATAGTCTCCTTCTGCCAGCTTGTTTGCCTCCTGCTTCATCTTGATGATCGGCTTGCTTATGGTTCTGGACATGAAGAAAGCCACCACTAAGGCAATGGCAACGACAATGATTCCAAGATACAGGTATTGATTCATGATGAAATCGATGTATGATTCAACCGGCTCAAGCGGCGTATTGATCAAAAGATAGTAATTGGCAAGATTGCTTCTGATGAGCTTCCCATACAGAAGCATCTCAGTGCCGGTAAGCTCAGCATTGATGGTCATCGAATAGGGATTCTTTTCCTTGATCATCTCAATGAATCTTGTAGGATTCTTGCTGAGAATGTAGGTGACCGCGAACTCGCACTCGCTAAGCTCCTTCCTTACCAGAAGGCAGACTTCTACGGAATCCTCAAGGCTATGGATGGCTGTCATGTAAACATCCGTCTTCTCGACCCACCTCTCCACGAGTTCGTACCACACGATAACGCTGGTCAGGAAACTATGGCTAAGGAAATGGGCGTTGATGTAAAGGTTATCAAGCAGCGTGTAGAATCACTCTCTGAGAACAACCCTATGCTCGGTCACCGTGGTTGCCGTCTCGGTATCACATTCCCAGAAATCACTGCTATGCAGACACGCGCTATCCTTGGTGCTGCTTGCCAGTTGAAGAAGGAAGGCTTGAACCCATGTCCAGAAATCATGGTTCCACTCATCGGTACTGTTCAGGAGCTCAAGCAGCAGAAGTCTATCATCGTTGAGACTTCTAAGAAGGTATTCGCTGAGGAAGGTGTTGAGGTAGAGTTCGAAATCGGTACAATGATCGAGATTCCTCGTGCAGCCCTCACTGCAGGCACAATCGCTGAGGAAGCACAGTACTTCTCATTCGGTACTAACGACCTCACTCAGATGACTTACGGTTACTCTCGTGACGACATCGCTTCATTCCTCCCTGCATACATGGAGAAGAAGATCCTCAAGGTTGACCCATTCCAGGTACTTGACCAGGAAGGTGTTGGTCAGCTCATCAAGATGGCTGTACAGAACGGTCGCGCTACTCGTCCAAACCTCCGCACAGGTATCTGTGGTGAGCACGGTGGCGAACCATCATCAGTTAAGTTCTGCGCAAAGGTCGGCATGAACTATGCTTCTTGCTCACCATTCCGTGTGCCAATCGCACGTCTTGCAGCCGCCCAGGCAGCTGTTGAGGAATAATGATATTCGTGCAATAAGCTAACATCTAAATACTAAAAGGTGCAACTTCCTATTGTAGGGGTTGCACCTTTTCTGTGTTTACGTCTATCTGTCTTTTTGTAAATAAGGTTGACTCTAAAAGTAACATTTTATGAATCAATCTTATTTACAAAAGGACAATCATTATTGTATCAGCAACTTCATCCAGTTGCCGCCCCAGATCTTTTCTATTTCCTCGTCTGTATAGCCTTCCTTTATTAGGAAGCGGGTGAGGTTGACCATCTCGGAAGCGTTGCGAAGCCCTGGCACACCGCCGTCGCCATCGAAGTCTGTGCCGATGCCGACATGGTCAATGCCCATGATTGATATGGCGTGCTTGAGGTGGGCGAGGGCGTCGAGGATTGTTGCATTCTCATCCTTTTGTAGAAAACCAGGATACATTGTTATCTGCATGATACCGCCATTCTCTGCCAAAGCACGCATCTGGTCGTCAGTAAGGTTACGAGGATGGTCGCAGAGAGAACGGCAGTTGCTGTGCGAGCAAACGATAGGCTTCTCGCTTTCACGGATGCAATCGTAGAAAGTCTGTTCGCCAGCGTGCGAGAGATCGACGAGTATTCCGAGGCGGTTCATCTCTTTTACCACCTGTTTGCCGAAGTCACTGAGTCCGCCGAAGGTTTGCTTTCCACGACAACTGTCACAGACATCGTTGTCGCCATTGTGGCAAAGGGTGATATAAGTGATGCCGCGATTGGCGAAATATTCCACATTCTTCAGGTCGCCTTCAAGAGCATGACCATTCTCTATGCCAAGCATTATGGAGCGCTTGCCTTGCTTCTTGTTCTCGCGTAAGTCGCTGACTGTCTTCGCAATAGCTGCTATTCCATTGGAATCAGCAACTTGCTTCTCTATGCTGTCAAAGATGAAGTCTACATATTGCTTTGGCGATTCTATTGGGAAGTGTATCTTCTTAGAGAAGGGATCACCCTCGTTTGGCTGAGGGAGATAGCAAACCATGTTTGAAACATCCAGTCTGCCCTCCTGCATCTTCTGGAAATCTACAAGTACATTTGAGTCGCGCTGTGAGAGATTTACGCCGAGATGGAAGAACATTGGTGTGTCGCAGTGGGAGTCAAGAGTGACTATGTTCTCGTGAATCTGCTTGGCACGACTGTATATCTTTGCCTCTTCCACAAGCCATTTGAAGAACGGCTGACTGCTCTCTGGAGCAGAATCATAGAGGTTCTCTGGGTGCCATTGTACGGCAACGATAGGCTTGTGCTCATTGCTCTCAACGCCTTCAATGAAGCCATCAGGAGATTTTGCTGTTACAGTGAAGCAAGGGCCAGGCTCTGAGGCTACTTGATGGTGGAAGGAGTTGACTAGGAGAACTTCGGACGCTGTTACATTGCAAGCTGCTGCCTCATGGTTTTCTGAAGAACAAATTGAAGTATTTACCATCTTTCCCCAGTACTTTACACTATGTGTAGGTTCTTGGCGCACGGCACTCTGCGAATGTTTTATGCTCTGCGTGTCGCTGATATCCTGCTGTATCTTGCCGCCGAGTGCAGCAACAAGGGTCTGCAAACCGCGACAGATGCCGAACATAGGTACGTTGCGGTTGTAGGCAAGTTCTGCAAGACGCAGTTCCGAGCGGTCGCGTTCTGCGTTGATACCACCAAGTCTCGGACTCGGTTCCTCACCCCAAAGCAATGGGTTAAGGTCAGCACCACCGGTGAAGAGCAATCCGTCAACAGCCTCAAGCTGTGCCTTGAGGATTGTTTCGTCTGTAGTTGGTGGGAATATGACCGGTGCTCCTCCAGCGCGTTCCACGCACTGGTAGTAAGCCTTTGTTATGGTTGTGAGTCCGTCAGGGGCAGAGTAGTTGCCGGTAATTCCGATTATAGGTCGCATGGGATATATTTTAATACTAAGTATCAACAGAAGACAAATATGGATTTTATATCTTTTTTTGTTTGTTGATGTTTTAGCTGCATAAAGCAAATAAGGCTTGTAAGATAATGATAGGAATCTTACCTTACAAGCCTTATCATTTATGAATGATTTTTTTACATTTCAGGTTTCACAGGAAGCTCTCGTTTGATGCTTTGTTCAAGGCAGATGAGCGTCTCTGTGGAAACAACTCCAGGAATGCCCTGAAGTCGATTGTTCAGGAGATCCATCAGCTGTTCGTTGTCGCGTGCGAAGAGTTTTACCATCATGGTGTAAGGACCAGTGGTAAAGTGGCATTCCACTATTTCGGGAATCTTCTCAAGTTCCTCTACAACAGATTTGTACATGTTGCCCTTTTCAAGATTCATACCCACGTATGTGCAAGTAGAGTACCCGAGAGCTTTCTGATTGATGTTGAAGCATGATCCGAGAATCACTCCATCGTCTATGAGTCGCTGCACTCTCTGGTGTATGGCAGCTCTGGAAATGTTGCATTCAGCAGCCACATCCTTGAAGGCTAAGCGGGCGTTGGTAGAGAGTAATTCAAGGATTTTGAGGTCAATGGGATCTAATTTTTCCATTTCTTTTGTGTTGTTTTTGTGTTGTTCTGCTTGCAAAAGTACACAAAAAAGGGCAATTAACAAACAAAATGTCAGAAATTTGCTTGATTTCTGACATTTTGATGATTTTTGTTGGCTTTAGGTTTTGGGTTTTAGGTATATAGTGTTTTGAATTTAGTATTATTATATCTGCCCAGCTTCAATTTGTTTTACGATGAGTTCTATCTCGTGGTCGTCACCATCTGGGTCATACTTCTTGTTGAGTGAAGCTCCGAAAGTCCAAGCAAAAGCTTGATAGAAACCGGCGCGAACAGGCCCGAGGAAAGCCTGAAGCAGACCATATCCTGACGATTGTGTCTCACGATGGACGAGCTTGATGAGTAGTTTCCCCTGAGTAAGGGTAAGCTTCTTCATGCGTGGAGTGTAGGCTTCCTTTATGTCTTTCTCCACCAGCTTCATGTGTTTTGCGCGTTCTTTCTTGTCGGGAATCTGCTGAATGACCTGGCCAGTCTCGATGACAATGCCGCGAATCTCCTTGGATATAGGCAGAACCTTCTTTATATTATATACAAGGCGACTGTATTTCTGCTGCGCCTTCTTGTTCTTGAATGTGCGTGGAGGGGTGATTGTTAGCGTGTTAAGCTTTACGCTGAGCACATCTTCGCCATCAACCTTTGTTTCTTCCACAGCTACTTTTGGAACAAATGTAGGTGTGTTGAGGTTGATGCCGTTGTCTTCAGGATTATTCTGGGCGAAAGAATCCAAGGCAAGACAAAGGAACATGAGTATAATATGTGTAATTTTTCTGTGCATGTTTTGTTTGTTAGAAAGGCAATCCTACTGCGAAATGGAAGGTGAAGTCGCGCTTCAAATTAGGATGGATCACAGCCCAATGCTCTTCCTTTGTAGTGTATGCGGGATTGATAGCCTTCATTCCGCAGTCAAAACGAAGTATGAAATAATCGAAATTCAAACGAAGGCCTGCACCATAACCGACAGCCATCTCCTCAAGAAGGTGATTGAACTGGAACTTTCCTCCTGGTTGGTCTTCATAATCTCTCAAGGTCCATAGGTTTCCTGCGTCAATAAAGAGTGCATAGCTAAATTTCCAAAACAGAGGTGCACGAAGTTCTGCGTTGAGGTCAATCTTCAAGTCGCCCGTCTGGTTAATGAAGTCTATTGCTCCGTCTGTGCTTCGGAAGCGTCCCGGACCAAGTTCACGAACACTCCATCCCCTCACGGAGTTTGCTCCTCCAGAGAAATATCGTTTCTCAAAAGGCAGTATGTTGCTGTTTCCGTATGGAATGGCAATGCCTAAGTCTGTATGTAGAGCAAGATCCATTTTCTCGCGTACAGGAAGCACTTTTGTGTAGTCGAAGTCAAACTTCGCATATTGTGCGTATGCATTGCCGAAAAGTATTCTTCTGCCATCTTCATTCGTCTTTGCATTGGTAAGGTGACCTATAGCGCTGAGTGTATTTCCGGCAGTCTCAATACCGATGCGGAAGGCCTTGTTACGTCCCTTGTAAGACATGCTTAGACCAATCTTCATGATGAAGAGGTCCTCATAGTTATATTTGAGGATAGCGTTTCGCTTGCTGCCGGATTCAAGGTAAGTCTCCTTGAATGTCTCCGAAATCCACGGCATGGAAATGAAGTTCAGGTCAAGCAAATCGAAAACGTAAGAATGCGTCTTGGAGGAATTTTGCCAGCGGTAACGCCATGTGCTACGAAGCACTCGACGGTGGAATTCGGGTCTGTTCTGTGTATTGTAACTCAGTGAAAGTTCAGAAGAAGCCGACTGTCTGCGTCGGAACTGACTGCTGACGAATGGTGCAAGCAGACGTGGAAATTCCAACTTTGCTTCGGCTCCGAACTCCTTGTACTCGCTGTCGGTATAACCTTCAAGTCCTGTTATGTCTTCGTATGCACCACGAAGTTGCAAACTCAAGGTTTCACTTCCCCAGAACACGTTCTTATTCGAGAATGTAAGAGATGCTGCTGCGCCAAGGTTTCCTGCTGTATTCGTACCTTCCGGCATGAAGGAAACACTGTTTACGAGGTTAGGCAGCAACCTGATTTCTGCATCAATAAGGGCTGTGTCAGGGCGTTCGCTTAGTAGAACCTGTGTGGAACGAAGAGCACCGAGCCTTCCGAAGCGGTTGTAGGTGTTTTGAAGGTCAGAATATTTGAAAAGTAGTCCTTCTTCAAGTAATGTGTTTTCTTCCAATACACTTTTTCGGAATATTTGTTTTTCTGCGTATGTACTGTCTTGATTGAGTACGGAACGTTTGGCATTCAGCGTCTTGTATGTAATGTTTCCTATGTGATACTGCGGATGATTGACAGGCTCCATTTTGGAGTTAGCGCGATATTTCTCTATCTCCATGACCATCCACACCTTGTTCTCGCCCTCCATGGTGTCGGCTTCAACAGTGATGAATTCTTTGTTGAAACGGCTGTAACCTTTCTCCATGAGGTAGTCTGTAATGCGTTTACGCTCACTGTTCAAAAGCGATGCGTTGAAAGGCTTGTTGACAAACATGGAAGAGTGGGGAAGGATGTTGTTCTTTCTGAGTAGTGAATCCATCCTAGGGTCTGCAACTTCCACGTCGAAAGACCCTACATACAGTTGCTTTCCCGGAGTGAGTCTGTATGTGACATCCATCTTTCCCTTCTCGTTTATTATCGTGTCTATTGTAACGGCTGCCTGCATGTAGCCGTTGTTGTTCAGTATGGCTTGGAAGTCTTGTCGTGACGCCTCCGCTTTAGCAGGGTCGAAGATGTTTTTCTTGCCTTTCTTTGATAGCATTCCAAGCAAACTGTTTGAGGATGTCTGTCGGAGATAAGGCATGAATTGTGTAGTGGAAACCGACTTATCTTCGCTTTCCACGTTGACATCGCCCAAAAGATATTCCCCTTCTGCAAGCTGACTGCTGCTGCATGATGCAAACAAGCCCCCCCCAAAGGAAATTAGGAGGAGCGGCAGTAGTAGCAGATATATGATATTTGAGACGTGCTTTTTCAGTGTTTCCGTATTTTTTATTTGCGTTTGAATTCAGAGCAAGTGATTGCAGTAGCAATGGCCACGTTGAGGCTTTCTGCCGTATCGCCGTCGGAGAAGCTCGGAATCAGCAATTTATGGGTGACGAGTTTCCTTACTTCCCCAGAGATTCCGTTACCTTCGTTGCCCATAACGATGACGCCTTCCTGTGACAATGTCTGCTCATAGATGTTGTTGCCGTCAAGGAGAGTACCATATATAGGAGTACCTTCTGGTAGGGATTGAAGCCATTCGGCAAGGTTCTCCACATATATTATATTTATACGCGCGAGACTTCCCATGGTGGCTTGCACCGTTTTCGGGTTGTAGGCATCGGCTGTTTCCTTGCTGCACACTAGATGCTTTATGCCAAACCAGTCGGCGATGCGGATTATTGTTCCAAGGTTTCCTGGATCTTGTACACCATCGAGGGCAAGAATAAGTCCCCCTCTGACTCCCTCAGAGTGTGGTGAAGGAGTTGAACTTGCTTTAGTATTTGGAATCTTGAATACCGCAAGTTCGCTTTGCGGATGTTTCAGGAAGCTTACCTGCTTGATATCCTCAATGTCAGTAAGTAGAATTTCCGGTTCCTGATACTTCATAAACTCACGCACAGCTTTAGGACCTTCCACAACAAACAAGCTGTGGCGGTCGCGATACTTCTTTTGCTCCAATGAGCGTATGAGCTTCTTTTGTGCGTTAGTAAGCATTTCAAATACGAATTATGAATTACGCATTAAAGTGCCTTCAGTTCGTCAATTCTTGCGTGCGGATCGTCGGCACGGAAGACATAGCTTCCTGCCACTATCACGTCAACACCAGCTTTTGCAAGGCGTGGAGCGGTTTCGTTCTGTACGCCGCCATCCACTTCAATGAGAGCTTTTGAGCCCTTGCGAGCAATGAGCTCACGCAGTTGCTTCACCTTGTCGATGGTGTTCTCAATGAACTTCTGGCCGCCGAATCCAGGATTTACACTCATGAGAAGCACCATATCAACATCGCAGATGATGTCTTCAAGCATGCAAATCGGTGTAGAAGGGTTGAGAGTGACGCCTGCTTTCATGCCGGCATCGTGTATTTCCTGAATGGTGCGGTGCAAGTGTGTGCAAGCTTCGTAGTGCACATTCATCATCATTGCGCCGAGAGCAGCAGTCTGCTTAATGTAACGTTCAGGCTGAACAATCATGTAATGCACGTCCAAAGGCTTCTGGCAGATTTTTGCAACCTGCTCAAGAACGGGGAAACCAAAGGAAATGTTTGGCACGAACTTACCGTCCATCACGTCAAGATGGAGCCAGTCGGCATTGCTTGTATTAAGCATTTCTATATCCTTGCGCAGATCCAGGAAATTTGCTGCAAGGAGAGAAGGAGATACAATCATTTGTATTCTTAAGAAATCGGTTAATTTACGCAATAACCAATGTTCTGGTTATTAGTTTTGATGACTCTGAACGAGTGTGCAAACTCGCGAAGGAATGATAATGTTCGTTCAGAAGGAAGGGTGTTTTGTAAAGGAGTAGAATTTGGCATAGGCAATTTGTTTTTATGTGTTATTCAGTTACTTTCATTATAAAAAACGAACTTATGTGAAGAATATTTTGATTTTATGAAAAAAAATATAAAAAAATATTTGTCGGTTTGCGAATTATTATTAACTTTGCATCGTCAAAAGTGGTGAAAATACTTACATTATGTAATTAAAAGCCACAAAATACTTACATTTGTATATGAAAACAACTAATTATATAGCATGGTGGTGGCGTAGCTCAGGATTGAAAAAGTCGTGAGAAGCATCCCGCGTATGCCTTATAATTAAAAGGAAAATACAAAAAAGGGTCTGTTGCTTATCGCGACGGACCCTTTTCTTACATACCAACTCAAAACTATGAAAAAATATCTTGATAAAGTACTTGCTGGCGAACCTCTTCGCCGCGAAGAGACAAAGGACATTCTCGTAAACATCTACGAGCAGAAGTATAACGATGTGCAGATTGCTGCCATGCTTGCCATGCTGCAGATGCGTGGCGTTACAGTGGATGAACTCCTCGGCTTCCGCGATGGTATCCTCGAAACAGGCGTGCCAGCCCTTCTCGATGCCGACCGTTATGTGGACATCGTAGGTACTGGCGGCGACCAGAAGAACACGTTCAACATCTCTACTTGCTCTTGTTTCGTTGTTGCAGGTGCTGGTTACAAGGTGGCAAAGCATGGCAATGTTGCGGCAACTTCCACTTCCGGTGCTTCAGATGTCATTCGTATGCACGGCGTTGAATTCACAAATGATCTTGACAAACTCAATCGTTCCATTGATGAATCTGGCTTCGTGTATCTCCATGCACCATTGTTTGCAAAGGCTATGAAGTTTGTTGCGCCTATCCGTAAGCAGATAGCCTTCCCAACACTCTTCAACCTTCTTGGCCCTATGGTGAACCCATCGCAGCCGGCTTGTCAGGTCCTCGGTGTGGCAAATCTCGACCAACTTCGTCTTTACACTAATGTTTGTCGCCGTCTCGGACTTGACTTTGGTATCGTAAACTCTATCGATGGCTACGACGAAATCTCTCTCACTGGCGATTTCAAGGTGTCAACAAACAAGATTGAGCAGATATTCACCCCAGCTGACTTCGGACTTCCATGCACTAAGGAGGAGGAACTCTATGGTGGAAAGACTCAGGAAGAGGCAATGAAGATCTTCGACAATGTTCTTGACGACTGCGCTACAGAGTCGCAGAAGAATGTCGTAATGATGAACTCGGCCCTCGCAATCACTGTTGTTGATCAGTCAAAGTCGCTTGAAGAGGCTCTGGCAATGGCTAAGGAATCCATTGAAAGTGGCAAAGCAAAGCAGGCCCTCAAGAAGTTTGTTGAGATAAATAGTTAATGAAATGGCAGATATACTCGACCAGATAATTGCAGACAAGCGCATAGAGATAGCTATCGCCAAAGAACGTCTCTCGGAGACTGCTATCCATAAACTATGGGAAAGTAGGGCTTCGGAATTGGAAAAGTATCATCCGTCGCTTGCTGCTGCTCTCAAGAACAATCCAAATGGTTTTGGAATCATCTCGGAGTTCAAGCGCAAGTCGCCATCAAAAGGTTGGATAAAGGAAGAAGGTCGTGCTGACATCATCCCTATTTCTTACCAGCAGAACGGTGCAGCAGCCCTTTCAATTCTGACTGACGAGAAGTATTTCGGCGGAAAGGATGATTTTATCGTGACAGCTCGCCAAAGCGGAGTGACTATTCCAATATTATATAAGAATTTCGTGGTAGAAGAGTACCAGCTTTTCCAAGCGGCTCTCTGCGGCGCTTCCGCTGTTCTTCTCATCGCTGCCGACTTGAAGAAGCCTGAATGCAAGGCGCTTCTGCAGACTGCTCATGAGCTCGGTCTTGAGGTTCTCCTTGAAATGCATAGCGAAGAGGAACTGGAATACGCAGAGCTTGAGCCTGATGTTTGTGGCATAAACAATCGCAACCTCGGTTCTTTCGTCACTGATGTAAAGAACTCCTTCCGCCTCTCAGAGCTTCTTCCTAAGGATGCTGTGAAAGTTAGCGAAAGTGGAATAAGCAACCCAGAGACAGTGAAACTCCTTATCCAGGCAGGTTTCAATGGTTTTCTCATAGGCGAAAACTTCATGAAGACGCCTAATCCAGGCGAATCGTTGAGAATGTTTATAGAAGAAATTAAAGGGTAAGTGGGGAATCTGTTATCTTGGATGTCAAATTGTAAATTGTAAATCCGTAAATTGTAAATAAAGAAGATGATAATCAAAGTATGCGGAATGCGCGAGGCGCAGAATATAGACGATGTGGCGGCTCTTGGTGTTGACCTCATAGGCTTGATATTCTATCCAAGAAGCAGGCGTTATGTGTCGCAACTCTCCACAAGAGCAGGCATTATTCCAGACAAGGCAGGAGAAGGACAAAACACAGTTCCTGTGAAGAAAGTCGGCGTATTTGTTGATGATATGCCGCAAACCATTCTCACTCGTATTGTAAACTATAAGCTCACTTACGTCCAACTTCATGGCAATGAGTCGCCAACAATGATTGAAAACCTTAAGCGCACTCTCATTCCTGACTTTGTGCCCGAGATAGGCATCATAAAAGCACTGAGTGTCCAGAGCGAAGAGGACGTGAAGCGATGGCGCCAGTACGATGGACTCGTCGATTATTTCCTCTTTGACACGAAGTGTCCAACAGTAGGTGGCAGCGGAAAGCGCTTCAATTGGGATTTGCTCAAGGCATACGATGGTAACATTCCGTTCCTCCTTTCAGGCGGTATCGGACTTGAAGACCTTGACGATATCAAGGCTTTCTCCCATCCAATGCTTGCAGGCTACGACCTCAACTCTAAGTTTGAAGATGCTCCTGCTCTCAAGAATGTAGAAAAAATCAAAGCCTTCATTGAGGCTGTAAAACAATAAAAGCCACAGTTCCCAGCGATTTTCCGCTGGTCTATAGAAACTATGAACAAGATAAACTCACTTTTCCAGAACCGCGGCGACCGCAAACTCCTCTCGCTGTATTTCTGCGCCGGCTGTCCAACCCTTGAAGGCACAGCTGATGTCATAAAGACTCTTGAACGTCGAGGTATAGACATGATAGAGGTCGGTGTGCCATTCTCCGACCCAATGGCTGACGGTCCTGTTATCCAAGGTGCTGCCACACAGGCATTGAAGAACGGCATGACCCTCCGCAAACTCTTCGCACAGCTTGAAACCATCAAGGACGAAGTAAAGATTCCGCTCATCCTTATGGGTTATCTCAATGTGATGATGCAGTACGGCTTCGAGGCATTTTTCAGCAAGTGCAAGGAAGTTGGCGTATCAGGTGCCATCATTCCAGACCTTCCTTTCAAGGATTACCTTGAGTTGAAGCCTATTGCCGACAAGTACGACATCCGCATCATCATGCTCATCACTCCTGAGACTACCGAAGATCGCATCCGCTTCATCGACGAGAATACCGACGGTTTCATCTATATGGTAAGCTCTGCATCAACAACAGGTGCGCAGAAGTCCTTCGACGAGGCTAAGCAGGAGTATTTCCAGCGCATCAATGCCATGAACCTCCGCAATCCTCGCATGATAGGTTTCGGTATCAGCAACAAGCAGACACTCGAATCTTCACAGCAGAACGCTGCCGGAGCCATCATCGGTTCCAAGTTCGTGAACCTCCTCAGCGAAGCAAACGGTGATGCCGAACTCGCAATGGATAAACTCTACGACGCCCTAAGTAAATAAGCCACAGTTCCCGAAGCGTCCGCTTCGGTCTATAAAATATCGCATATGACCTACACAGTTGATGAAAACGGATTCTACGGCAACTACGGTGGTGCCTACATCCCAGAAATATTATACAAGACAGTAAAAGACCTTGAGGCTGCTTATAAGCCAATCCTCGACAGCGAGGAGTTTAAGCAGGAATATCACGCTCTTCTGAAGGATTACGTTGGTCGTCCTTCGCCTCTCTACTATGCAAAGCGCATGTCGGAGAAGTACGGTTGCCAACTTTACCTCAAGCGTGAAGACCTCAACCACACTGGTGCTCACAAGATAAACAACGCTCTCGGTCAGATTCTCCTTGCCAAGAAAATGGGCAAGACTCGTATCATCGCCGAGACAGGTGCCGGTCAGCATGGCGTTGCCACTGCTACAGCCTGTGCTCTTATGGACATGCCTTGCACCGTTTATATGGGTGCTCTTGACGTTCAGCGTCAGCATGTCAATGTTGAACGCATGAAGATGCTCGGCGCAACAGTTGTTCCTGTTGAAAGTGGCAACAAGACTCTCAAGGACGGCACAAACGAAGCCATCCGCGACTGGTGCTGCCATCCAGCAGATACATTCTATATCATCGGTTCTACCGTTGGTCCTCACCCATATCCGGAGATGGTTGCACGCCTTCAATCCGTTATCTCTGAGGAGATCAAGTGGCAGCTGCAGGAGAAGATTGGCCGTGACTACCCTGACTATCTCATGGCTTGCGTTGGTGGCGGTTCTAATGCTGCTGGTACTATCTACCATTATCTAAACGACGAGCGCGTGAAGATTATCCTCGGCGAGGCTGGTGGTATGGGAGTTGATACTGACAAGACAGCCGCTTCAATGCAGGTTGGTACTATGGGTATCCTCCATGGCTCTCGCATCCGACTCATGCAGACAGAAGACGGTCAGATCATCGAGCCTTATTCTATCTCTGCCGGTCTCGACTATCCAGGCACAGGTCCTATGCACTGCAACCTCTACGACCAGAAGCGTGCACAGGTTCTTCCTGCCAACGACGACGAAGCTCTCCGCGCAGCCTTCGAACTCACACGCATGGAAGGTATCATCCCAGCCCTTGAAAGTGCTCATGCCCTTGCCCTTCTTCCTAAGGTGGCACCGCAGTTCAAGAAGGACGATGTCGTAGTGCTTACAGTCTCAGGTCGTGGCGACAAGGACCTTGATACTTATCTTTCACATGCTAACGAAATGTAATGATGTACAATTATCATACCGCATCCAAGAAGATTCTCGGTGACTTGAACACACCGGTTTCTGCATACATGAAGATTCGTGACGACTATCCACAGTCGGCTCTCATGGAATGTTCCGACTATCATGGCGGCGAGAACTCTCGTTCCTTCATCGGCGTGCATCCTATAGGCTCCGTTGCCATCGAGCACGGCATGGGAATCTGCCGATATCCCGACGGAAAACAGACTCAGCACGAGATAAATGCAGAATATACTTCCGCATCGCTCATCAATGAGTTTCTCGCTTCTTTCACCATAGAGGGCGAAAACACAGACTGCTGCGGACTCTTCGGCTACACATCTTTCAATGCCGTTCGCTATTTTGAGAACATCAATGTGAAGGACGAGACACAGGCGCAGAACGATGCTCCAGACCTCCTCTATATATTATATAAGGATGTCGTTGTCTTTGACCACTTCCGCAACGAGATGATTATCATTGAGTTGCTTGCTGAAGGTGAACCTGACGACCTTGATGTTCTTGAGAAGGACATCAACAACCGCAAGCTTCGCGCTTACGACTTCCACCCTGTTGGCGACTATTGGTCAACGCTCACTGACGAGGAGCATAAGGCGAATATCCGTCAGGGCATCAAGCATTGTCTCCGTGGCGATGTGTTCCAGATAGTCCTCGCTCGCCGCTTCAAGCAGAAGTATGAGGGCGACGACTTCAAGCTCTATCGTGCCCTTCGCAGCATCAACCCTTCGCCATATCTCTTCTACTTCGACTTTGGCGGCTTCCGCATCTTCGGCTCTTCGCCAGAAACCCACTGTCGCATAGAGCGTATAGCCCCTGTGTCTGAAGCGTCAGCTTCTGACTCAGCCCCTCGATACCACGCCTACATCGACCCAATCGCCGGCACCACAAAGCGCACTGGCAATGCAGAGCAGGACCGCAAGAATGCCGAGTACCTCCGCAACGACCCTAAGGAAAACGCGGAGCATGTCATGCTCGTTGACCTTGCCCGCAACGACCTTTCGCGCAACTGCCACGATGTTCACGTCGATTTCTATAAGGATATGCAGTTCTACAGCCATGTCATCCACCTCGTTTCTCGCGTGAGCGGTACTCTCGACGAGGGTGCAGACCCTATCAAGGCATTCATTGACACCTTCCCTGCCGGCACTCTCTCCGGTGCTCCGAAGGTTCGTGCCATGCAGATCATCTCTGAACTTGAGCCACACAACCGTGGTGCTTACGGCGGTTGCATAGGCTTCATCGGCTTCGATCGCTCGCTCAATCAGGCAATAACTATCCGTACCTTCGTCTCTCGCAACAACGAACTCTGGTTCCAGGCTGGAGGCGGTATCGTGGCAAAGAGCAACGAAGAATATGAACTTCAGGAAGTTAACAACAAGCTCGGCGCATTGCGCAAGGCTATATTAATGGCGGAGGACATGTAATGAAAATAGTAATCATCGACAACTACGACTCATTTACTTACAACTTGAGTCACCTCATAAAGGAACTTGGCGCAGACGTTACCGTTTATCGTAACGACCAGTTTGAGCTCTCGCAGCTTGAAGAGTTCGACAAGATAGTTCTTTCTCCAGGTCCAGGCATTCCTTCGGAAGCAGGTCTTCTCCTCGATGTCATCAAGACATACGCTGGCAAGAAGCCTATGCTCGGCGTTTGTCTCGGTCATCAGGCTATCGGCGAAGCCTTCGGCGCCACTCTTGAGAACCTCTCGGATGTGTTCCATGGCGTTGCTACCGACTGCTACGCAAACCTCAATGCCCCTATCTTCAAGGACATTCCTTCTGCATCCACAGTTCCTACTCCTGATGGAGGCGAGCCAGGCGATGTTTGGGGAAAACTAACCATCGGCCGCTACCACTCTTGGGTGGTTTCGAAGGAGAATCTTCCTTCATGCCTTGAGGTGACGGCAGAAAGTCCGGAAGGACAGATCATGGCTCTCCAGCACAAGACGCTGCCTATCTACGGCATCCAGTTCCATCCTGAAAGCGTACTCACACCTGACGGCAAGCAGATGCTCAAGAACTTCCTGGATGTGTAATTTATGGAATACTTATCGCAGGAATGCTACGACCAGCTTGTGGCGGAATTGGATGAACTGATCAAGGTGGTAATGCCCAAAGCTCAGGACGAATTGGCTGAGGCTCGTGCAAAGGGCGACTTGAGCGAGAACTTCGAGTATCATGCCGCAAAGCGAGAGCTGAGACGAATAATGGGCAAGATACGCTTCAAGTCGAATGTGCTTAAGTTTGCTCGTGTTCTTGACCCTAACGCACTTGATGTCAACACGGTAGGACTGCTGCGCAAGGTAGAGTTTACCGTTATGGGAAACAATGCCAAGATGACTTACACCATTGTCAATCCGCATGAGGCGAACCTGAGTGAGAAGAAGATATCAATAAAGTCGCCTATTGCAGAGGCTATGCTTGGAAAAACGCAGGGCGACATCGTTGAAGCCCATACCCCAACCGGAATCATAAAGCTGAGGATTGACAACATAACAGTTTAATCACATTAAAAAGTTTTTTTCGCTCGCAACTCTCCACCTCTCCGCAAAACCTTTTGAATATACTGACACTCAAAGAGTTACAGATGCGGAGAGTTGCGCAAACTTTCCGCAACTCTCCGCAAACTCTCCGCAGTCGGTTGTGAATTGTTTTGCCCATGTTTGTTATGTGTATCAACGGCATATAGCACCCGTAATCCTTAGGAAAACATCTCAAAAAATGCATTTTTTCATACGTAAACGCTATAGTTATGGATCGTAAACGCCATAGTTATAGTGCGTAAATGCCATAGTTATTGTGCGTAAATGCCTTGTTTATGTTGCGGAGAGTTTGCGGAGAGTTGCGGAAAGTTGGGGTAACATTCCGCAACTGTAAGTGGTTGCATATCAGAGGTTTATGTGGCGCGTGCGGAAAGGTGGAATGTTGCGCGCGTTTTTTGTCAGGAAATGTCTTATTCCTTCACGTAGCTTGCCGCCTTTTCAAGGGCTACGTTGATGTGAGGACAGATGTTTTCGGTTCCGACAACTTGGTCGAAATGAGCCTTGAGGAGCTGTTCCTTAACCTTTTCCGTTACGCCGGAGAGGACTATCTGGATGCCTTCCTTCTTCGACATCTCACAGAGGTTTGTGAGGTTGTGGATACCTGTAGAGTCAACGAACGGCACCTTACGCATACGAATGATGCGCACCTTAGGGCGATGCTCTGGATGAAGGGCTGCCATGACTTCCTCAAACTTGTTGCCGGCACCGAAGAAGAACGGACCGTTGATCTCGTAAACCTCTACGCGCTCAGGGATTGTAAGGAATTCGTTGTTCTGAAGGTGGAAGTCTGACTCCTGGTCTGCGTCGATTTCACCGCTGATAACTGCAACATCCGAAGTTTCTGCCATTCGCTTCATGAAGAGCAAGCAGGCGATGATGAGTCCGACTTCGATGGCAACGGTGAGGTCGAAGATGATGGTGAGGAAGAATGTCACCCAAAGTACGATGACATCACTCTTAGGGTTGTTCTGGAGCATTTTCACTGAACGCCATCCACTCATGCCGTAGCTTACCACAACAAGCACGCCAGCGAGGCAAGCCATTGGGATATACTGTGCGAGAGGCATTGCGAAAAGGAAAATGAGAAGAAGAACGGCAGCGTGGATTACACCGGCAATTGGCGAACGACCACCGTTGTTTATGTTTGTCATTGTACGCGCAATGGCACCAGTGGCAGGAATACCACCGAAGATAGGGGTGGCGAGGTTGGCTACACCCTGAGCGATAAGTTCCGTGTTTGAGTTGTGGTGGTCTCCGATAACACCATCGGCAACGGCTGCTGAAAGTAAACTTTCAATAGCGCCGAGTATGGCAATGGTGATGGCTGGCGAGACGAGAGTCTTGATAGTGTCCCAGTTTAGCTCTGGAACAACGGCGTCAGGGATCTCGCTGCTGATAGAGAAGCGGTCGCCAATGGTCTCTATGGTTGTGACGCCGGCAAACTGCTTAAGAAGCAATGCTGCCACGGTCATCACGATGATTGCTACGAGAGAACCAGGAATCTTCTTTGAGAACTTAGGTGTAAGCGCGATGACCACTACCGAAAGCACACCGATAAGAGCACTCCAGAGGTCTATTGTGCCGAATGAATGGAAGTAAGCAATCCATTTCTCAATGAAATCGCTTGGCACAGTCTCCATCTGAAGGCCGAAAAGGTCCTTGATCTGCGTGGTGAAGATGGTTACGGCGATACCAGAAGTGAAGCCCACGATGATAGGGTAGGGGATGTACTTGATGATAGTTCCGAGTTTCAGTACGCCGAACATAATGAGGAAAACACCCGCCATGAGAGTGGCAATGGTGAGTCCCATCATGCCATGCTCCTGAATGATTCCGTATATTATAATAATGAACGCACCTGTAGGACCACCAATCTGCACCTTAGACCCACCCATTACCGAAATGATGAAGCCGGCAACGATGGCAGTGATGATACCCTTCTCAGGCGAGACGCCGGAAGCGATACCGAAGGCTATGGCAAGCGGAAGGGCAACGATGCCCACGATAAGACCTGCCATGAGGTCTGACATGAATTTCTTCTTGTTGTAGTGTCGAAGTGTGTGTACAATCTTTGGTTTGAAAACGTCTGCAAAAATGTTATCCATAAAAACAATGTTAGTTCGCTCTTTGAGCGAGGGTATAAGCTTAATGCTTATCTATAATAATGAGGATGTAGGGCGAACATTTGTGAGCCGCAAAGTGAACGTCTCGGAAATCCTCGCCCTACATTTGTAATGTTATTAGCTTTTAGCCTCGAAGCAATGCTTCGAATATAATTACTTGTTTTTAAGAAGGTCGCGAATCTCAGTGAGGAGCTTCTCTTCTGCTGATGGCTCAGCTGGTGCCTCTGGTTCAGCAGGCTTTTCCTTGCTCATCTTGTCCTTGAGCTTGTTGATGCCCTTAACCATCATGAATACACAGAAAGCGACGATGATGAAGTCAATTGTTGTCTGGATGAAGTTACCGTAAGCGAAGTTTACAGGAACCATCTTTCCGTCTTCGCCCATCTGCTCTCCAAGCTTGATGGCGAGGTCCTTGAAGTTCATACCACCACAAAGCCATCCGATAGGAGGCATGATGAGGTCGTTTACGATAGATGTAACAATCTTACCGAATGCTCCACCAATGATTACACCGACTGCCATGTCGACAGCATTGCCCTTAACAGCAAAATCTCTGAATTCTTTAATCAATGACATAGTTGTAATTATGTTTTTAGTTAATTAATGGTTTATCAATATTGGAAAGCAAATCGCGCTAATATGTTATTTTGTAATCTGCATATTACATATAAAGCGTTATGTGCTTGATATTTATCTTCCAAAAAACTTTTTTTATTTATTTTTGCGTGCAAAGATAAAAACATTTCTTAACTTTGCCCTCAGTTTTTAGGAATAATTTCCTCTATATATAGAAATATTTGATTTATTAACTCATTTTTTTTAAATACATCTTATTAAAATGGCAACTAAAGTAGCAATTAACGGTTTCGGCCGTATTGGACGTCTCGCATTCCGTCAGATGTTCGAAGCAGAAGGTTATGAAGTAGTAGCAATCAACGACCTCACATCTCCAAAGATGCTCGCTCACCTTCTTAAGTATGACACAGCTCAGGGTGGTTTCGCTGGCAAGTTCGGCGAGGGTAAGCACACTGTAGAGGCAACTGAAACAGGTATCATCGTTGACGGTAAGGAAATCACTATCTACGCTAAGCCAAACGCAGCTGAACTCCCTTGGGGTGAACTCGGCGTTGACGTAGTTCTTGAGTGTACAGGTTTCTATACTTCAAAGGAGAAGGCTTCTGCTCACCTCACTGCTGGTGCTAAGAAGGTAGTTATCTCTGCTCCTGCAGGTAACGATCTCCCTACTATCGTTTACAATGTAAACCACAACGTACTCACAGCTGACGATAAGGTTATCTCTGCTGCTTCTTGTACAACTAACTGCTTGGCTCCAATGGCTGCAGCTCTCCACGCTTACGCTCCAATCCAGTCAGGTATCATGTCTACAATCCATGCTTACACTGGTGACCAGATGATTCTTGATGGTCCACACCGCAAGGGTGACCTCCGCCGTGCACG
>CALFPO010000050.1 GCA_937919165.1 uncultured Bacillota bacterium
AGAGCGCTGGATTATATGTGGTGGCCCGCAATGCTGATAGATTCAAGATGGATCAATCCAAGGCCGATATCATTGTGGATGACCTAAGAGAACTGATTGGAGTTATCGATAGATATGAATGATGTGATCACGATTAGAGGCAACAAGAAACTAAGCGGTGAGGTAACGGTATCTTCCTGCAAGAATGCAGCTGTAGCCATATTGCCTTCGGTTGTCTTGGCAAGCGAGATTGTCAAGCTTTATGATGTGCCAGATATTGAAGACATTAAGGTGCTGATAAACTTGCTTAAGATCTTGAATATCGATGTCAGATGGGATGACGATGAGCTGATCATCGATCCTACCAATATCAAGAATGTTGATCTTCTCGATGATGGCGTAAGGAAGCTTCGTGCATCATACTATTTCATGGGTGCACTGCTTGGACGTTTCAAGCATGTGAAGATGTATTCGCCTGGCGGATGCAACCTTGGCCCTAGACCTATCGATCTGCATCTCAAGGGCTTTGAGGCTTTGGGCGCCAAGGTCAGCCACGATGGCGAACTGATCGAGATCAGTGCCGATGAACTTATCGGTACCGATATCTATCTGGACTTTGCGTCAGTAGGCGCTACAATCAACATCATGCTGGCTGCATGCTTCGCCAAAGGCAGAACGACAATCGTCAATGCAGCCAAGGAACCTGAAATCATCGACCTTTCATCCATGCTGAACAAGATGGGTGCTTCAATCAGGGGTGCCGGAACATCGGAAATAACGATAAGTGGCATAACAAGGCTCAAAGGCTGTATCCATGACATAATCCCAGATAGGATTGAAGCAGGTACATATATTGTAGCTGCAGCTGCTGTAGGCGAGAATGTGACGGTCAGGAATGTCATTCCTCAGCATATTGAGGCTTTGACATCGAAGCTTGAGGAGATGGGTGTTGAACTTGAGATCGGGTCCGATTTCGTGAAGGTCATCGGTGCCAAGCAGCTCAAGAGTGTAGACGTCATAACCCAGCCATTCCCAGGTTTTGCGACCGATCTGCAGCAGCCATTGACGGCGCTTCTTACCAAGGCCGATGGCGATTCGCATGTTGAAGAGACGATATATGAAGAGCGTTTCAAGCATTGCGATGAGCTGAATAAGATGGGTGCAGATATCGAACATGAGACCGGTCACAGTGTCATCCATGGGCCAACCATGCTTCATGGAGCCAAGATTAGAGCTACTGATCTGCGTTGTGGTGCGGCACTTGTCATTGCCGGATTGATGGCTGATGGCCAGACAGAAATCAGCGATGCATACCATATATATAGGGGATATGATTCGATTGCGGAAAAACTGAGAAAATTAGGCGCCGATATTGATTAATGAGTGTAGATTTGTTATTATAGTTAAGTCGTAAAAACTTTCTTTGGGTTGACAAGATACTCAAGGCGGAAGGGAGAGAAAAGATGAAGAAAGATATTCATCCAGCTTATTACAAGGTTACTGTTACTTGCACAGGTTGTGGAGCTACATTCGAGAGTGGTTCTACAAAGAAAGATGGCATCAAGGTCGATACTTGCTCAAACTGCCATCCATTCTTCACGGGCAGACAAAGATTTGCGGCTGCAGCAGGTAGAATTGAAAAATTCAATAAGAAGTATGGTTTAGAAAACAAATAGAGGAATCAATCCTCTATTTTTTTGGTTATAATATTGGTGACGAGGTGATAGTATGTATCAAAGTTATAGAGATGGCTGGGTAGAGACGATCAGCGGATGCATGTTTGCGGGAAAGACAGAAGAGCTTATCCGTCGCATAAAGGTTCTGGAATTCGCCAAGAAGGAGATTATCACTTGATGCAGTAATATCCAAAAATACAAGTTCATCAGCACCAGCTTCTCCATAAGCTTTTGCTATCTCGACAGGATCACCTGCATCTCTTAAATTTACAAAATTTACGCCCTTTACAACACGTCCTGCATGGACATCAAGGCATGGAATTATTCTTTTAGTATACATA
>CALFPO010000051.1 GCA_937919165.1 uncultured Bacillota bacterium
GATGTTTCACTAACAGCTACACTTATATAGTACGAAATTAGAATTTGTTGAGGTGTTTGAATGAAAAAGTTTATAGCAATGGTGCTTTGCCTTGTGCTGGCACTTTCATTGGCTGGTTGTAAAAAACAGTCAGGTAATCAGAACATAGAAGATAAAATAAAATATGGTATAAGCACACCAGAAAACACAAAAAATAGCGAGTCTATTTCTAGCGAGGGAATGCCATTAACTGAGTAACAAATTACAGTTTGTCTTTTTAACAAAATCAGATATATTATATTTATGTTATTGCACATTTAGCCTATTTCACTATTAGAAGTAGGCTTTTCAATTTTTATCATATATATTTATGCATTAATCTAAGCTAACAAATAAAGTATTAGTAAATCTTTACAACTCTATAAAGAGCAAATTAAAATATAGTTGTTGATACATATGTTCCGTACAAATTATTTTGCGTACTTTTAATTTTGTAAATTACTTAAATAAATAGTTTGTCTTTGCTTTAAAGCAAAAAAATCCATATAGAAATTATGTCCATCTTGGACACGGCAAAATGGCAATAGTTTCAATTAGTATATCTATTGTCATAACAAAAGCAGAATTAATTAAAATCATATAACAAGAGAAATATTGCATTATCTTTAATGCACAAAATATTCAACAACATACATTCAAAAACTAATTTTTATAATGGAAGAAAGGAGTTTAAGGTGTTCGTTATAAATAATATTAATCTTGAATTAGTTATTAATAACTAATAGTTTCAACAATTGTCAAAATATGATGACAATGTTGAGAAAAAGAAGAATAATAGATTGGAAAATTGCAAATCAAGAAGCGATGCAATCTATACAATAATGAAAATACTTGGATATACAAGTATTGGTAAATTTGCTTGTGACATAGATTTTGATAAGAGTAATCTCTCTAAGATTATCAGAAATGAAAAAGATATAATTACATTTATTCAAGCTGATAAGATAATTTACCAAACATATCCAAGTGATGAAGAATTAAAAATGTTTTTATATCTATGTTACAAAGAATTAATCTAAATAGTCGTGGTTTAATAGACCACGATTTATTTTTGAAGAATTAGTTAAATGTAGTCAAAGGAGGAAAGTAAACATGAATGTAAATGATTTAGTAATTGATGCTTATAAAACTTTAGGTCAATCAATGTTTCTTACAGAAGTAAGACCAGTTTACGAATATCGTAATGGAACTAGAACTGACACAGTATCTGGTTACAAATATTTCGCATGTCGTAAAAAAGATCTAGAGAAAGTAGCTATTAAGATTCCTGGTAAGCAACTTATCGAAGCTCCAGCTGATGGCTACATTGAAGTCAAGTTCACTGATCTTGAATTGTCTATTTATATGCTAAGTGGACAACCTCAAGTATCTGCAACTGCTTCAGGCATCAGCCAAGTAGGTAAGGCTTAAACCTAAAGTAGCGCCGGGCGCTTGAGATACAAGAGTCAAAAAATATTTTATAAATATTTATTGAGTCTCTCTAGTGACCGGCGCATCCAAGGGGTTAGTATTACCCCTTGGATGTACATGTAGCATGTAGCAGAAAGAAGGTGACACTATAGCAAATAATAGTCAATCAAGGAAATGGACACTTGAACTCAATAATCCATCAGATGCTGGCTTAGATCATGATGCTATCAAGGAAAGATTAAAACTATTTTCTGCTAGATATTGGTGTATGGCAGACGAAATATCTTTAACAGGAACACCACATACACACTTATTTATATTTTCAGAATCACCTATAAGATTCACTACATTAAAAAACAGATTTCCAATTGCCCATATTGAAAAGAGTTATGGAACATGTAAAGAAAACAAAGATTATATTTTAAAACAAGGTAAATGGGAAAACACAGAAAAAGCTGAAACAAAAGTTGAAGGTACATTTGAAGAATATGGCGATTGTCCAAAAGAAAAAGAAGAAAAAGATCCAGAAAAAACTAGATTAATAGAAATGATATATGAAGGTAAAACAAATATTGAAATATTAGAAGAATGTCCAAACTATGCGTTTAAATTAAAAGATATCGATTATTTAAGAAACAGTTTATTAGAAAACAAATATAACAAGGAATTTAGAAAAATAAATGTATCTTATTATTACGGTTATGTATCAAACTCAATAAAGATTAAATATATATTTAAAAAACATTCAAATGAAAAAATATGTTTAATATCTAATTTTGACAAAAATCTGCAATTTGATAATTACAAAGGCGAAGATGTATTAATAATAGAATTCGATTCAAATAAAATATCACTAAATACAATATTAAATTTAATGAAAGGTGTTCCAATTCAGCTTCCTGCAAGATTTGTAAATAAGCAAAGTAGTTTCACTTATTTATATCTAGTATGCATTGAAGAAATTGAACAACACTATGTTAATGAACAAGGAAGGCAAAGAGAATTATTTAAAGAGTTTAAAGAAGGATTTGAAGAAATATTAGAATTTAAAAACAATCAGATAATAGATCAAATTACTGGGGAAGTTAAGGAGTTAAATAGTGGTTAGAGATAAAGAGATAAGTAAAATATCCAACAAAAGAAAATATTTTATAGATCATGTGTTTATTGGAATCAGAAATATGACTAATCCATTAAACTGGTTATTATTAATTGGAATATGTATTGGATTTCAATATGTATTAAAGATTGAGATGCCTAAGACTGGATTATTTATTGATAATCTATTAGATAGCGTCTGGCTATTTAATAAATATGCAGCATTTGTATTTGCGATTCTATTAGCTCTATCTTGTGTAATAGGTAGACCATGGGGTTCCAAAGCAATTGAAGATGGATTACAAGCAGCTGGCTTTGTGAATCACTTAGGAGTTCCACCATATTTGATTTCAATTAAAAAAGATAAAAAGAATAAGAAGATATTAATATACAACTTTAAAGGTAATTCAATTCCATTATCAAAATGGGATGATATGAGAGAAGATATAGAACAATCATTAAATATAACAATAGCAAAAGTAAGTTATGCAAAAGGTAAAGATAATGTTGTAGTAATTTGCACCAAAGCTAGAGGAGATTTACCAGAATGTATATATTGGGAAAATAGATTCATGCCTAAAGCTGATTCAGTATATGTAATTGGTGAAGGAGTTCAAGGAAGAATAACAATAGATCTAGATAAGATTCCTCACGTAATAATTGGTGGTTCAACTGGTTCAGGAAAAACACAATTATTAAGATTTCTGTTGATGCAAGCCATCAATAAAAATGAAGTAGTTTATATAGCAGATCTAAAAGGCGGAATAGATTATCAACATAAATGGAGAAGCAAAACTAATCTATGTGTTAAAGAAGATGATGTTATTGAAATATTATGTAAATTAAATGATGAACTAGAAAATAGAAAGAAACTATTAGATGGAACAAATTGCCACAACATATCTGAATATAATTCTAAGTTTCAAAAATCAATTCCAAGAATTATATTCGCATGTGATGAGATAGCTGAAATATTAGATTCAACTGGATTAAGTAAAGAACAAAAAGAAAAACTTAAAATTATTGAAGCTAAACTATCTTCTTTAGCTAGACTTGGTAGAGCATTCTCCATTAATCTATTTCTTGCAACACAGCGTCCAGATGCAGATATAATGCCTGGACAAGTAAAAGCAAATATAGATTATAGAATTGCTGGTAGATGTGATGAACCATTGTCTAGAGTATTAGGTGTTCCAGATGCACATAAACTTGTGCCAAAAGATATCGCAGGTCGTTTCATGTTGTATGATGGAACGCTGTTTCAAGCGTATCTATTTGATGAAGAAAAAGATATTCATTAAGGAGGGCAGTTATTAGTAGAGAAGATCTAATTAGATATTCTTTACTGTTAGCTTATTTGTATCAATTAAAAACTAAAAATGTAATAAATGAAAATCAATATCAAACAATTAAAAGAGCTATAAATACAAAATATATGAAAACTAATATTTGAAAATTAAAGATAATTCAATATATAATGATGTGGGAATACAAAATATGGCTACAATAGAGAAAATCAAGGCATCTAAGCCAAAAGAAAATCTAAACAATGAAGTTAAGAAACTTAATGTTTGTGCATATTGTAGAGTTTCAACTGATATGGATTCTCAAAAAGATAGTTTTGAGACCCAAGTTGAGTATTATGAAAACTACATTAAAAACAATAAGAATTGGAACTTTGTTGGAATATATTCTGATTATGCTATATCTGGAACTAAGGCAGAAGGAAGAACTGGCTTTAACGAAATGTTAGCTGATGCTTCCGAAGGCAAGATAGATATCATAATCACAAAATCGATTTCTAGGTTTACTAGAAACCTTTTTGATTTATTGAGTTACTTAAATAGTTTTAGAGAATATGGTGTAAGAATAATCTTTGAAGAAGAAAATATAGATACTATTTCTAAAGACTTTGAACTTGGTTTAAAAATGAGAACTATGTTAGCTGAAGAAGAAGTCAGGAATACTTCAAATCATGTTAAACGTGCAATTGAAATGAAAGCTGAAAATGGTATCGCTAGTGGTCAAATTGTTTGTTATGGATATGATTATCATCCTGAAGATAAATCTCTTACAATCAATGAATATGAGGCTGATATAGTAAGATATATCTTTGATAGTTATATAGATGGATATGGTGCTGACACTATAGCTAAGAATCTTGATAAGAAGGGTGTAAAACCTAAAAAGACTAAAACATGGGGTTCTAGCACTATCAGAGGAATGCTTAAAAACGAAAAATATATTGGTGATGTTATTATGGGCAAATCATATACACCTGATCCAATTAATGATAAGAAAAGAAAAAAGAATAATGGTTTAAAAGATTTAATAGTAATTCATGATCACCATAAACCAATTATTTCAAAAGAACAGTTCAAACAAGTTCAAGAGTTATTAGATAGAAGAAGTAGACCGAGAAGATTAAACAATTCATCTACAAGTGAGAACTATCGTAATCAATACGCTTTCTCAAATAAGATTAAATGCTATTACTGTAATAGTAAATTTTCTAGACGCTCATGGCACAGTTCTTCTGAATACAAGAAGGTTGTTTGGGGATGTGTGAATCAGATTAAGAAGGGTAAGAAGTTTTGTCCAAACTCAAAGAATGTAGAAGAAAAGATAATTGAATCTGCGTTTATAGAATCTTACAATGCATTGTTTTCTAATAGGAAAGGTGTATTAGAAGAACTACTTGAAACATCAAAGACTGAATTACAAAAGAATGATTCTAAGAAGAAATCTGATGTTATAAAAAAAGAGATTGATAAGCTTAAAAAAGATAAATCTAAGTTATTAGAATTGAAGCTTAATAATAGAATTGATGATGAACTATTTGATGATAAGTTAAATCAATTAAATAACGATATTAAACTAAAAGAAACTGAATTTGATAAATATTCTGTATTAGCTAAAAATGATGCTGATGTTATGAAAACTTTAGAAGAATTTAGAAAGAGTATTAATACATCAGAACCATTACAATCTTTTGATAGAGCTGTATGGGATAGCGTTATAGATGAGTGTATTATAGGTGGTTTAGATGTAGATGGAAATGATGACCCATATAAGATAACATTTATATATAAGACTGGAGATAAAGGATCTGGAAATGGACTAGATTACAAATCTCCAAGAAAGAACGCAAAAGATAAATTGTGTTCCTTAAGCACAAACAGTGTGTCTACTAAAGAGAGTCAAGACATGTCGAATGCGTAGTGGGAATGCAAAGAAAAGATGGCCGATAGATTACGGAAACTCTATTTTGGGGCACATTAGAAAGGAAACTTGTATTATGGATGAAAGATATAAGAAACTGGTCTTATTGCACTCCAATGATATGCATGGAGATTTCTTGGCCGAAAACGTCGATGACAAGCTGGTAGGCGGTGTTTCGATGCTGTCCGGCTATATCTCAAAAGTTAAGCAAGAAGAAGACAACGTTCTGTATTGTGTTGCTGGAGACATGTTCAGGGGATCTATCATCGACTCTGAATTCATGGGATTATCGACAATCGAAATCATGAATATGCTTTCGCCCGATGTTGTAACCATAGGCAATCATGAATCCGATTATGGTTTGGCTCATCTGCTTTTTATAGAGAAGTGTGCGAAATTCCCGATAATTAATGCGAATCTATTCATCAAGATGAACGGCAAAAGACTATTCTCTCCATACAAGATCATTGAAATAGGTGGAATGAAAGTGCTGTTTATTGGAATTCTGACTGAAGATATCATCAAAAGCACCAGCGCGGATAGCGTCATTGGAGGATTGGTTGACATCAATGATGCGGTTGAGGAAATCGCAAGAATCTGCAATACATATAACGCAATAGACATTGACTTTACGGTGCTATTGACACATATCGGATATGACAAAGATATCGAATTGGCCAAGAGGCTGGATCCTAGTCTAGGCATAGATGTCATTATTGGTGGGCATTCGCATACCTTCTTGACTGAGCCTGCAAAAGTCAATGATATCTTGATTGTTCAGGCTGGAACCGGAACAGACCAGATCGGCAGATTCGATATTATCGTTGATACCGACAATAACTGTGTAGCTAACTACAATTGGATGCCTGTTCCAATCAATGCCGATACATGTCCTAGAGATCCTCGTATGGAAGAGTTGGTTGCAGATCTGAAAGGCAAGACAGATCTGAAGTATGGAAGAACACTAAGAAGGCTGAAATGTGAACTGCGGCATGACGAAAGATTCTCGCAGACTGCTTTAGGCTCTTTTGTCGCTGATATATACAAGATGAAAACCAAGGTCGATATCTTTATTCTTGGCTCTGGAAGCGTCAGAGTAAATAAATTAGGCCCGATCGTAACCATGCAGGATGCCATAGAAGTTTCGCCATTCAAGGATGAACTCTATGAATTGAAAGCAAGCGGAAAACAATTGAGGCAGATGTTCACATATGCTTATCGAGATGATGCATTTGACACTGCTCATGATAGTGAGTTTTATGAGCTTTGCAGCGGATTGTATTGCGAATATAACAGGACATTGCATGAAATCGTTAAGTTTACCTATGAAGGCAAAGAAATTGAGGATGATCAGATGTTCAGTGTCTGTATGACTGGATACGACTTCAGAAACATCAAAGATTTCTTCAATATTGAACCTGAAGAATTATTTGAGAATATGAAACCAAGAAAGATGAATCTTCTTAAATCGGAAATATTGCCGTCATTCTTGGAATCCAACGAAGAATTGCCTGAATATCCTGCAGAGAATAGATTAGTCATAACTGAATAGTGTATAAATGCATATGCTCTGATGTTTGCGGAGGTTTAAGCATACAAGAAACGGCCGTCAAACGATAGGAGGATATAGAATAAAAGTATAGACCAAAAGGAGGCCATATCATGCCAGATATCAATGAAAGAATGTTTGAAGCCAAAAGCGAAGAGGAACTTATCGAGCTCATCAAGAAGTTCTACAACAATGTCGACCACAGCATCGGATATCCTGTATGCCAGTATCCCAACATGTCTGGATTTGGAGACTGGTATGCCAAGACGGGACTATGCGATATAGCCATAAACAATGTCGGCAATCCCTATGACAATGAGCAGTATACCTTGAGCTCAATAAAGTTTGAGCAGAAGGTCATCAATACATTTGCGCCTTGGTACGGAATAGACGAAGACAAGGTGTGGGGCTTTGTGACCAACAGCGGAACCGATGGCAATATGCATGGCATATACTATGGCGCCAAGAAGCTCCAGAAAGAGACAGGAATGCTTCCTATCGTCTATGTTTCTAAAGAGGCGCACTATTCGTCATTCAGAATCTGTGATGTCCAGAATCTTGAGGCTAGACTGATCGATTTCGATGAGAATGGCAGCATGGATCTGGATTGCCTGAAAAGAAGCATCGATCCAAGCAGGCCTGCGCTGATCGTTGTGGCAATCGGCTCGACTTTCATGGGCGCAACAGACAATCAGGAAGGCATCCGTAAGGTACTGGAAGAGGTAAAGCCTGTTGCCGTATACAAGCATCTTGATGCGGCATTGTTCGGCGGATATCTGCCATTTACCGAATATAAGGATCTTGTCAGCATGGAAAAGCAGGGCTATGATTCAATCGCCATAAGCGGACACAAATTCTTTGGCATCGATGAGCCATGCGGACTGTTCTTGAGCAGAAAGGATGTCCTGGAGGCGCAGACATCGTTCAAGGTAGACTATCTGCGCAACGATATGCCTTTGATAAGCTGCTCGAGAAACGGGCTTACACCGCTCAAGTTCTATTGGGTACTGAAGCAGATAGGCTTTGAGGGATTCTGCAAGGAAGCTGAATCGATGATGGAGAATACCAGATATCTGCAGCAGAAGTTCGATGAGATCGGCTATCCGGCTTGGCACATGAACTACAGCAACACCGTATTCTTCAAGCGTCCAGCGGAATGGATACTGAAGAAATACATGCTGGCAAACGGCAATCTGCCTAAATATGGCGGAGAGCTTAGCCATATAGTTGTCATGCAGCATGTGAACAAGGTTATCATCGATGAATTCATTGAAGATCTATTGTCATCGATGGAAAACAAGGAATAGGCAAGCAAAGCCATATGTTTTCGACGATAGAAATTCTTGGCTTGTTTGCATTTTGAAGGAAAAAACCAGGCTCTAGATCATCAACGGATCTGGAGCTTTTTATGTACCTACATCCTTTATTTTGGGTGGTATCTTGTTTTAGAATATTGTTAACTAATTCATACGATCGATCAATGCTGATTGCGGCATGCAAACTGAAACGATATAGGATTATCGAATAGAATTAAAGACAAATATGAAAACGAGGCATAACGCAAGGATTTTGACATTCATCATATCTGTCATGTTGCTCATATGCAGCCTGCCTGTACTTGTTTCTGCGGAAACGAACTATCAGGAAAAGAAGGTGAAGGTGGGCTATTTTACCATGGAGAATTTCATGGAAGGTGGAGCTGACGGATCTGCCCAATCGGGTCTTACATATGAACTTCTGTGTGAGATTGCTGCCTACAGCCATTGGGACATCGAATATGTATATGGCGACTTCAGTGACCTGTATCAGCATCTTGTTGACGGAGATATCGACATATTGCCAAATATCATTGCTACAGATGAGCGCAGACAGCAGGTACTGTTCCATGATCTGTCTCTTAATGAGGAACATTACTTCATTTCAGCCTTGAATGACGATGCCAAGAAAGATATTTCTGTTTCATCCTTGAATGGCAAGCGTCTTGCCACTGTCAAGGATGCTTTAGAGGAGAAGTCTTTCGACATATGGGCATTAGAAAATGATGTGACGATGGAGAAGATCTACTATAAGGGATTTGATGAGGCATGGAATGCCGTACGCCAGAAAAATGCCGACTATCTTCTCAGCATAAACAATACAGCGCCTGGCGATGATTTCATGAACCTGTATGAGGTTGGCGTGAATGATGTTTTCTTTGCGATAGCCAAAGATAGGGAAGACATACTTGACGATATAGATGCTGCAATGCAGATGATCGATGACATCAGCCCTTTCCTGCTTTCAAATCTCAAACAGAAGTATCTGAACGATTCATTGTCTTCACGCCAGCTATCAGCCGAAGAGATGGAATGGGTTAATAGCCATGATGTCTTGAGGATTGGCGGATTGAAGAATGATGTTCCTTATGCATATGAAAATGAAGAAGGCGAAGTGGTCGGAACATATGTTGAACTGACGAAGATGATCTTCAGCAAATGTTCTGCAGTTTCGCTTGATATAGAATGGACGCTCTATGGCTCGATGGATGAGCTGCATAGGGCCTTGAAAGATGGAGAACTTGATTTGATCTGCCCCGAATATCACAGCTATGCAGAGGCGGAACTGAATGGACTATCCATATCTGAAACGATCATGAATATTCCGATGGGCATTCTGACGCTGTCTTCAGCCGATTCGGCAGACATCGATGTGCTGACTACCAGCGGAACAAGACCTGGACTTGCATATGTCAAGGAGAATTTCTCCGATACGGAAATAGCGATACACGATACTGTGGATAGTCTTGTTAAGGCGGTAGAAACGGGCTCGGCTGATGCTGCGATTGCCCATATCTATGCGCTTCAGGAGAGCATCCGTGGCAACGAAAATCGTTTTACGCTTTCTCCGCTTAGTGAGCCATGCACCATCTGTTATGCTTCGCTCGAGCAGGATCACGAACTGATAATGCTTGTGAACCGCGGATACCATCTTATCGATCAGGCGGAACGCAACAGCATGGAACTAAGGAGCGTGACTGGCGGCAATGCAGAGGTGACCATGAGGGAATTCTTTAAAGAAAATTCTCAGGCTATTGCGCTTTTTGCACTTTCCATGATTGCCATCATTGCCTATGCGATCAACAGGACGGTATCTTCCAGAAAGCTTAAGATCGGTATCGAGCAGATTAGGAAACAGAATGAGATCATTGAGGCTTCAAAAGAGGAGCTTGAAATAGCCAAAGAACAGGCTCAGGCTTCCAACAAGGCCAAGAGTGCCTTCCTGTTCAATATGTCCCATGATATCCGCACGCCGATGAATGCGATTATCGGCTTCAACAATATGGCGCTTTCTCATATTGACGATAAGCAGACTGTTGAGGATTGCCTGAAGAAATCCGGAAGCAGCAGCAAGCAGCTTTTGTCGCTCATCGATGAGGTTCTGGATATGGCAAGAATCGAATCTGGAGTTGTCAAGAGAGAATATGAGCCTGTAGATATCGTGGAGATCTCTAGTGAGCTCATCGATACAATCAGAGAATCTGTAGACAAGGATCTAAGCATCAATACCGATTTCAGCAATGTTGAGCACAGATTTGTGCTGGCTGACAAGCTGCATATAGGCAGGATATTGACCAATATATTGGGAAATTCGGTTAAATATACGCCTGATAAGGGAAAGATTGATTTTACGATCAATGAGTTATCGACATCTAGCGAAAACTGCTATGGGTATGACTTCATCATCGAAGATAACGGCATCGGCATGTCGCAGGAATTCCTTGAGCACGTTTTCGAGGAATTCTCAAGAGAGAAGACTTCTACTGCTTCAGGCATTCAGGGAACAGGACTTGGCATGTCTATCACCAAGAGACTGGTCGATCTTCTTGATGGAAAAATCGATATCAAGAGCAAGCTAGGCGAAGGAACAAGAACTTCAATCCATCTAGAGATGGAGGCGGTCGATAGAAAGTTTGTCATGAAAGATGAAGCAGATGATGGAATAGAGATAAATGAGGATATCTTAAAAGGCAAGAAAGTCCTGCTGGTGGAGGACAATGAGCTCAATAGAGAGATTGCAGAAGATATGCTTAGTGAAGAAGGCATGATTGTCGAAACGGCTGAAGACGGCGATATTGCGGTAGAGAAGATGAGAAACGCCATAGAAGGCCAATATGATGTAATCCTTATGGATATTCAGATGCCAAGAATGAATGGCTATGAGGCCACCATGGCCATCAGAAGCCTTCCTGGAAGCTATGCAGCTATGGTTCCTATCATTGCCATGACAGCCAATGCGTTTGAGGAGGATAAGCAGAATGCCTTCGCTTCCGGCATGAATGGTCATCTGGCTAAGCCAATCGAGATACCAAAGCTCTTGAAGATGCTGTCAAGATTCCTTTAGCGAATATAGAAAGTGAACGAGAATATGAGCGAACTAAGACATTGCGGAACAAGGACGATAGAGACTGATCGCCTTATTCTGCGTAGATTTACGATAGAAGATGCTGATGCAATGTATCGAAACTGGGCCAGCAATGACAATGTCACGAAGTTTTTGACATGGCCTACACATACTAGCGTCGAAGCCACAAAGACAATAATTGAAGAATGGGTCAGAAACTATGACGATGAAAGAAACTATAATTGGGCTATTGCGTTCAAGGACAGCGACGAAGCAATCGGAAACATATCGGTTGTCAAGATAGATGAAGATTGTGCTGTTGCTGAACTTGGCTGGTGCATGTGCGAAGAATATTGGGGACAGGGCATTATGCCGGAAGCGGGATTGGCTGTCAGAGACTATCTTTTTGATGAGATAGGATTCAACCGCATAGCTGCCATCCATGATCGAAACAACGCCAAGTCTGGACGTGTCATGGAGAAGATCGGCATGCGCTATGAGGGCATGAAGCGTTCGGCATCCATGAACAATCAAGGCATCTGCGATATCTGCCTGTATGCGATCCTCAAGGAAGATAGAGACAATGACGCCAGACAACAGGAAAGAAAAGAGAAACTGAATAGATGATATTGGAGATAAAGCACGTCGGCAATGATGGAGATGGCATAGCCTACTACAAGTCAAGGCCGGTTTTCGTTAAGAATGCCTTGGTAGGAGAAACTGTTGATGCCAGCCTTGATTCAGAAAACACAGCTCATGTCAACAGATACATAAAGAAGTCTCCCTACAGAGAGAATGATGTATGCAGCTGCTACAGGCTATGTGGAGGCTGCAGCCTGCTGCATGCCAAATATGATGAACAGCTAAACATCAAGAAGAACATCCTTGCGCAATCTTTGCAGAAGCATTGCAAGATAAAGGATGATTTTGAGCTTGTGCCATCCATTCCCAGAAACTATCGCAATAGCCTGAAGCTTCCTTTCTGCATGGCTAATGGCAAGCTGGCTAACGCCATATACTCTGAAGGCAGTAATCATTTTGTCATCTTCGATGAGTGCTTCAACCATGAAGAGATACTTGAAATTACCCGCAAGAAGATTATCGATATCCTTAACGAGTATCATATGCAAGCCTATGACAGGCATCTCAAGAAAGGCTTGCGCTATCTATATATGCGACATCTTAATGATGCGATTCAGGTATGTATCGTGACAGGCGATGAGCAACTGAATAAGGATGCTGTGTATAGGATATCGAAGCTTGATAAGGTCGTTTCGCTTTACCAAAGCATCAATACATCAAAATCATCATTATCTATATTCGGCAAGAAGATGCTCCATCTTGCCGGCTCAAGCGGTTTGAGGTTCACTGTCAATGGCATCAAGGCCAATCTGTCGATCAGATCCTTCTACCAGATGAACACCTTGCAGGCTTCAAATATGTATTCCTATGTGAACAGCCTGATAAAAGACAATGAGGAACTTGTCGTTGAAGCATATTGCGGAGTAGGCATCATGTCCTTGCAGGTAGCCAAGAAGGTGAAGAAGGTCATTGGCATAGAGATAATTCCGGATGCAATAAGCAATGCCGCAGCAAACGCCAGAAACAACAATCTGGAGAATGTGAGCTTCATCTGCGGAGATAGTGCCGAAGAGCTGAGAAAGATCTGCCGAAACAACGCTGTCGACACCTTGATTGTCGATCCTCCTAGGGGAGGGCTTGATGATGATATGCTTATGACGATCATGAAATCAAAGATCAGAAACATCATCTATGTTTCATGCAACCACCTGACCTTGGGCACGAACATCGATGTTCTATCAAGAAAATATGACATAAGGTCAGTCAAGGCCTTTGACATGTTTCCTAATACATCCCACATAGAGACAGCAGTCTTCATGTCAAGAAAAGCGAAATGAGGATGATTTGCGGAGGTACATTCTATGATTATCGAAATGACGAAATTGCTTAATACCCTTTCTCTATCACTGGATTATGTTGAGAACGAAATCATCAAGACCGCAAGAAACCACGGAAAGAGAGTGGCTGTTCTAACGAACCTGATGGCTAAGGAAGCCGGATATTCTGAGGAAGTCATTTATGCCCTTACCCAATCTTCCGTTCTCCATGATTGCGCTTTGGCGGAATATCTGAAGGATGAGCTGACTGGCGAAAACAAGTCATTGGATGAAGCCAACATGTATGAACATTGCGTGATCGGCGAAAAGATGATGACGAAATTGCCGTTCTATCATCTGGTGCGCGGAGCCGTTCTGTTTCATCATGAGCGTGCCGATGGAAAAGGAGCCCTTGGGATGATTGATGAGATGGTTCCGTTATATGCACAGCTGATCCATGTTGCGGATGTGGTTGATGTGAACTTCTCTCTTGACGCCATGGAACATGAGAAATATGAAGCCATCATAGACTGGCTGAACAGTGAACGCGGCAAAACAGTATCGGATAGAAGTGCCGATCTTTTCATGAAAGCGATCGATTATGATACGTTGACAAGCATAACTGGCGAAAAATGCCGTAAGATAGTAAGAACCATGATTCCGGAAATGTCGGACGAGATTCCTATTGATGCCTTGCGTGAGGTTGCGTCTTTCTTCGCCAAGATCACCGACTATAAGTCCAATTTCACCTGGAGGCATTCTATCGGAATTGCGGAGAAGGCTGAAAGCATGGGCCAGTATTACGGCTATGACAAAGAAACCTGCGATAAGCTATATATTGCGGGTGCCTTGCATGATATCGGGAAGCTGCTTATCAGCAATGACATTCTGGAGAAGCCAGGCAAGCTTTCAAATATTGAATACAAGGAAATCCAGAACCATGCCATGGGAACATGGAAACTGCTGAGTCCTATAGGAGGGCTTGAGGATATCGCTTCGTGGGCAAGCCTGCATCATGAGAAGCTTGATGGAAGCGGATACCCTTTCGGATACAAGGCCGATGAGCTTGGAAAGAATGAACGTCTGCTGGCATGCCTTGATATCTATCAGGCTCTTGTCGAACAGCGTCCCTACAAGGCTGGCCTTTCTCATGGCGAGGCCATGACCATTCTCTATAGAATGGGATCAGCCGGTCAGCTTGATTCCGACATACTTGAAGACATAAATAAACGCTTTTTGCCTCAGAATGAAACTCTTGTTGCGGTTTCCGTTTCTGAGACAGTTCCTGAATATAATGGCGAGACATGGCAATGTCCTGTTTGTGGCTATGTGTATCAGGGCGAGCTTCCAAGCGACTTCATCTGTCCTAAGTGCGAACAGCCTGGAAGCATATTCGAAAGAGTGCACAATAACTAAATCCAAAAACAATGGATTGTCGCATCAGATAGAGAAGGCATATGCCGTTTGGATGAACGAAAGTCTTTTTTGATGCGATGCCATTGATGATAGAATTGATTTGATGGAGGCAGAACATGTTTTGGAAAATACTGGAGATTGAACCTACCACAGATAAGAAGAAGATCACGGATGCATATCGCAAGAAGCTGATAGAAACCAATCCGGAAGATAAGCCGGAAGAGTTCAAGGCTTTGCGAGAGGCTTATGAGCAGGCTTTGGCATATGCGGAAAACGACAATGCTGAGCAGGCTACGCCTATCGACATCTGGAAAAGGAAACTGAACGATATCTATTTCGATTTCCCTTCAAGACTTTCTAATGAATGCTGGGAAGAACTTTTTGATGATCCTATCTGCAGATCTCTGGACAAAAGAGGCGAAGCGGAGAATGCTTTGCTTGGCTTTTTGATGGACAACTACAATCTGCCGCACGACATCATGATCATGATCAACGATGAGTTCGGCTTTACCGATCGCATCGAAGAACTGTATGAATCATATCCTAAAGATTTTGTCGATTATGTCATCGTCAATGGCGTTACCTATGATGAGACCTTGAACTATAGAATGTTCAAGCCTGGCTTGGATGCCAAGGCTTGTGATCAATATACCGATCTGTTCTTGAGGGCCAGAAGGGAAGAAAACGCAGAAGAGATCTTCCAACAGATGAAGGCCCTTCCTGAAAGCCATCCTTATGGCGAAGCTTTGATGATCGACAGGGACATCAAGGCTGGAAATGATAGGCTTGCTGACCTTGAGAAGATTGTCGAGGAATGCGATTATGAGAAGCTTCTTTCAAGATCGCTGATTGGACACTATCTGGAAAAGGAAGAATATGAGAAAGCTGAGAACGTATGCAATAAGGCTCTTGAGACAAGGAATGGCGATGAGGGCTTGCGCTTTGATCTGGCTAAGATTCTTGCGGGCGAGGAGAAATATACCGAGGCTATCGATATCGCCCACGATCTGATCAGAAATGCCAATGGCGATGATATCTTCCTTGAACAGCTTTCGCAGGAGCGCAATAGCTGGAATGAGAAGCTGATAAAGAAATGCGAAGCGGTCTATGAGAATCCGCATGACAGCTCGCTCAATGTCCGCTATGCCTGGGCATTGCTTCAGAATGGCTTTGACGAAAAGGCTGATGAAGTAGGCAAGAATATCGTTGAAGAGGAAACCGATCCCTTCGACTACTACAACATCATGAGTTCCCTTGATATGCAGTTCAAGCGCGATAAGGGCTTTGATGAGATCGATAAGCTGATAGAGATAATCCGTGGCTTGCCTGAAGATGGCGATGAAAAGACCAGGAAGCGCAAGGCTAGACTGGCAGAGATCATCAGCAGGAAAGCGTATTATCTCTGTTCAAGAGATAGAAAAGAAGAAGGTCTAGAGGCCTATAAGGAAGCATTGAAGGTCAATCCGGAGAATGCGGATGTCCTTATCCAGGCAGCTTCTTCTACCTTCCAATACAAGAAATATGAGGATACCATCGAGTATGCCAAGGCTGCCATCAGAAGCAATCCTTCGTCATATTATGCCTACTATCTTCTGGCATATGCCTATTTCAAGACAGGCAACGATTCGCAAGCCTACGAGAGCGTGAATCGTTCCATAGCCATCTATGGCTCATTCTTGGGCAGCTACATCCTGAAGCTCCTGATACTGATCAGAAATGATTCGTTTGATGCGGCTAGAGAACTCATAAAGTTCCTGGATGAGAGCGGCTGCAGCGATGATCTGTCTTTGCAGTATGTGAAGGCTCAGATGGTGGAATTTGCGGATAAGGATGAAGATGCAGCCTTGAAGATGTATGAGGAGATCGCCAAGAAGATCGAAGAGGGCGGCATATCCAACCTTCCGGCTGAGACATACTATCGCTATCTTGTGCTTTTGGGCGCAAAAAGAGATGCCAACATCAACAAGGATAGAGATGAGATGCTGGAGATAGCCGAAAAAGGCCTGAAGTATGATCCTGAGCTATATGGCTTGCTGGACTACAAGGCTTGGCTGCTGATGAAGGCTGATAATTTCGAGGAATCATTGAAGATCTATCGCCATCTGGAGGAGAATCCTAACCATTCGCCTGAAGTCGAATATCAGATAGGCTTGCTATACTACAACAATTCATTGGAAGAGGATGCCGATAAAGTCATCGATTACCTCAGCAAGGCAATCGATAGGGGATACAATTATGGCGATTTCGAACTGATATATGCCTGCACTGTAGCTGGAAGATATGATGAGGCTGAGAAGTACTGCATGGCTTTAAGGAAGAAGCGTGAGGAGAACAACGTCATAGATATCGATTCCTATGATCGCATGTCCTATATCTTTCTCAAGAGAAAGCAGTATGAAGAGGCTTGCAGAGATGCCTCGATAGCTTTGGATAATGCCAAGAAGCGCAATCTCAAGGCCAAGCGCTACTATATCCATGCTGCCCAGATGTATCGCATATTGGGACAGAAAGATAAGGCCATCGAAGTCATTGAGGATATGAGGAACGATATCGGAGATGAAGGTTCATATCTCAGCGAAATGACGAATATCTATATGCAGTTTGGCGATTACAATATGGCAAGAAAGATAATATCGACGCGTCTGAGTGCCAAGAACTTCACATCGGTAGCAGCTGCAGATTCGATGAGACTATATCTTCTGGAAGGCAATATTCTGAAGGCCAATTTCTCTTTGGCCAACAATCTGCGCCGGATGGATGAGAAGGAACGTGCCTATGGATCAGCCCAGATTGCGGAATATGAAGGGCGCTATAAGGATGTGGTATATGCCTTGAAGACCAGAGTAGATGAACTGGGCGATAAGGCGGGGAGCTATGACTATGTGCGTCTAGCTGAAGCATACCTTTTGGCTGATGATGAGGAGAATGCCGTCAAGTATGCTGAAATGGCGCTTGAGAAGCACAAGGACAGCAAGTATTCGCTATATAAGCCGCTTGAATATACTGAACTTGCGAGAATATATATAATCATGAAGCGTTTTGCTGAAGCTGAAGAGCTTCTCGATAAGGCAAGAAACGACATGTGCGCACATTGCAACTATTCAGCCTGCAAGGATGCGGACATATTCGAACTGTATCTGCTGATGCGCAAGGGCCTCTATGATGAAGCAAGATCCAAGTGCGATCCGCTGATCGAAACCTGGAAGGATGATGAAGATTTCATCACTCTCAAGAGAGTATTGGAGAAGAAGAAAAAGAAATGATAGTTGGAATAGATCTAGGAACAACCAATAGCCTGATAGCCTATTTCAAGGATGGCAAGGCAGAAGTCATACCCAATCGTCTGGGCAAGCTTCTGACGCCTTCGATTGTTTCGGTTGACCATAACGGGCAGATTCTGGTAGGAGATACAGCCAAGGAATATGGCTATCTGTTTCCTTTCGCTACTGCCAAGGTCTTCAAGAGAACGATGGGCACCGATCAGACATACAATCTATGCGGACTAAGCTTCACTTCGGAAGAACTGAGCAGCTTTGTGCTGCGTTCGCTCAAGGAAGATGCAGAGGTCTATCTGAAAGAAACGGTCGATGAGGCAATCATTTCGGTACCTGCCTACTTCAATGACAACCAGCGCAAGGCCACCAAGAAGGCTGGCGAATTGGCAGGACTGAAGGTCTCAAGAATAATCTCTGAACCTACCGCCAGCGCTGTAGCCTATGGCGTGGGCGACAGCGAAAAGAGCGAACGCTGCATGATCTTTGACCTTGGCGGAGGAACCTTCGATGTGTCTATCCTTGAATATTTCAAGAGCATCATCGAGATCCATGCGATCGCGGGCGACAACCATCTAGGCGGCGAAGATTTCACGATGGCTATGATGGCGATGTTCATGGAGAGAATCGGCATCAAGGAGGAGCTTCTGGAGCCTGTCGCTCTATCGACGATATACAAGGCGGCTGAAAAGGCCAAATGTGAACTGGGCGAAAAGCTTGGCTTTGCGATTGCCTGCAAGCTGGATGAAGAAAGCTATTATGAAGAATTCTCCTTGGATGAATTCAAGAAGGCTTGCGAGCCATTGCTGGAACGCATCAGGAAACCGATCGAGAAGTGTCTGAGAGATTCAAAGACAAGTCTTGATGACATCGATAGGGTCATCCTGGTCGGTGGCGGATCTAGACTCAATCTGGTTAGAGAATTCGTCAAGGAAATCATCAATATCTATCCGGAATTCTATATCGATCCTGATACATCGGTTGCCATTGGAGCATCGATGCAGGCAGCCATGAAGCAAAGGGACAAAAGCATCGAAGAGATAATTCTGACCGATGTATGTCCATTTACCTTAGGAACGGAAGTTGTCCATGACAACGGCAATTTCACGGAACCTGGCTATTTCTTGCCGATCATCGAAAGGAACACCATCATTCCTGTCAGCAAGAAGGAAAGAGTATATACGGCCTATGAGAATCAGGAACATGTCCATATCCGTATCCTGCAGGGTGAAAGCCGCATGGCCAAAAACAACTTCCCATTGGGCTTCCTTGACCTTGATGTGCCTAAAGGCCCTAAGGGACAGGAGGCTGTCGATATCACCTATACCTATGATGTGAACTCTCTATTGGAAGTGGAGGTTACGGTTGTTTCGACTGGCGAGACCAAGAAGGTCATCATCCAGAATCAGCAGAATAAGATTCCGCAAGAGGAAGCGGAAGAACGTTTCAAGGTGCTGCAGTATCTCAAGCAGAGTCCTCGTGAAGAAGAAGAGAACCTCTTTGCGATCCTTAGGGGAGAACGTCTCTATCGTGAGAATGTCGGCAAGAACAAGGAAATGGTTTCCAAGGCCTTGGATGAATTCGATGCTGTATTGGCTAGCGGAACGCGTCTGGAGATCGAAAGGACCAGAAAGAAGATGATCGAGCTTTTTGATGATATTGAGCATCAGGAAGAATCGATATTGTATTCATAGATTTCAATTTTTATCGATGAATAGAAATAAGCTTAGAGATTTCTATATATTGTGGAGCACTCAGAGTCTTTCTAGACTCGGCAGCAGCATGACAAGTTTTGCGTTGACCTTGTGGCTATATGAAAGCACAGGGTCTTCTTTAGGTACGGCTGCCTTGACGATCTGTTCCTATACGCCATACGTGCTTATGAGCATCTTTGCGGGAGCCCTGTGTGACCGCTTCGACAAGAAGAGGACCATTCTGGTTTGCGATCTTCTGGCGGCTATGAGCACTGTTTTTGTGCTGCTTCTCTATCGAAGCGGCAATCTGGAAGTATGGCATCTCTATCTTGTGAATGTGATTTCAGGTCTCATGAATACGGTTCAGGATCCTGCTTCGGAGGTTGCGGAGACCTTATTGGTGCCGAATGAATGCTACCAGAAGACCAGCAGCCTTAAGCAGCTTTCCAGATCGATCATATCCATCTTCAATCCTTTGGCGGCTTCTGCAATATATGGCCTATTTGGGCTTGAGGCGGTGATTGCCTTCGATCTTGGAACCTTCATCATTGCCTTTATGGCGCTTCTTCTGTTCATCAACCTGCCAAAGATCGAAAGAAGCGAAAGCGAAAACGTGCTGACTCTAGCCAAGGAAGGCCTCTCATACCTAAAAGACAATCCGATGATCTTCAGACTGATCATGTTCATGTCGGGCGTCAATCTTGTCGCTTCGGCTTTTGATGCCGTGCTTCCTGGACTGGTGCTTCCCAATCCTAAAGGCGGAGAAAAGGTGCTTGGCATTGTGACATCCTGCTCCGGAATTGCGATGATTGCTGGAAGCTTCATTGCCTCCATCCTGCCTAAACCCAAGAATAGGGTAAGGGTAGTGTATCTGACGATGCTGTTCTCGCTTGGAAGTGAGAACTTCCTGCTGGCTCTTTCGCGTGAGCCGCTTGTCTGGTGTATGGGCCAGATCATCGGCTGGATAGTGGTTCCTGTCATGAGTTCCAATCTGGAGATCATCATGCGCAATACGATACCGGTCAAGCTGCAGGGCAGGATATATGCCTGCCGCAATACAATGCAGTTCTTTACGATACCGCTAGGACTATTCCTTGGAGGTTTCTTTGTCGATGAAGTATGCGAGCCTTTCATGATGAAGAATACATCCGTCTTGCTCAATATCCTCTTTGGCTACGGGAAAGGCTCAGGAGCTTCGCTGATGATGTTTGTTCTGGGCGTAGCCGGCGCCTTGCTTTGCCTGATTACGGGACAGATGCTTAAGCAATACAGCTACAATGAACATTAAGACATAAGGCTATAGGCCTTATTTTCTTTGTGTAGAGGGGAGTTTGTTCTAGAATATATTTGTAGGTACATATTACGAAAATAGCCCCATATGAAGATGACAGGTGGCTCTAAAGGAGAATCATGAAGAGAAGAACCATATTGTTTGGCATATGTCTATTGTTATGCTTGAGCGGATGCTCAAAGAAGACTCAGGAAGAGACGATTCCTGAAAGCAAATACAAGCTTGCCGATAAGACCTATTACAATACCTATGACGAATTCGGCAATGCGGAACATTCCAATGTCTGGTTTGGCAGAGACGGAAGCTATGTTCTGAGAGACAATTATTTTGATGGCACAGTCGAAACGACCGGAAAATGGGCAATAAGCGAAAATGTCTGTGCCCTTGTTTCAGATAATGACAGTTCTAATAAGGTCATCTTCGAAATCAAGGATGACAATACTCTGGTGCTCAAGACCACTTTGGCCGGATCGAAATCTGGCCAGACCTTCACCAGCGACCTATCCAAGATCTCAAGCAATAATGACAATGACGATCCTGAAAAGATCATTTTCCTGAATGCCAGCCAGCTTGTAAGGGGAAGCAATGACGCTTCTTTCCTGGAACTTTTGGATGAGGAGCATTTCCGTCTTGTCGAGGTCTACGGCATGGGTGCCACCGAAGTCAATGGCCTATATAGCGAGATGGGCAGCGTGCTGGCCTTCTCAAACTTCGATACCAGATTCTATGACCATAACGGCAACGAAGTGATGAACTTCGAAATGATGATCCATGGCGACAATACGCTTGAGCTGATGGAAGATTTTGAAGGCTCATTGGCGGGTGACTGCTTCTCGCTTGATGGCAAGGTTCCTTCAAGCTTTGTGCCAAGCGTGACGCCAAGCAAGGACTATTCGTTGAGGTTTGTCCATGAGCCGATCGATGATGTAAGCGAGATGTATCTGCCTGCGGTAGAATTCACCAGCGATGACATGTTTGTCTTCACCGAGAACCTCTATGCCGGCATGGGCAAATATTATGGACACTTCATCATCAATGGCGATATCTATGAATGCTATGTTGACGACAAGTCTGAGCTTCAAGGCTTTGCCGGCTATGATGTCGATTATTTCGAGTTCAGGATTGTCGATGATGGAACCATCATTCTGAAGAATGATCTATGCATGTCTGGAAAGGGCGATATCTTCAAGATCTATTGATGGATAGGCCCAAGATAAACAACATAAATGTCATATATCATAATGAGATCCCTTCTTTCATGAAGGGATTCTTGGCGTCTTCGCCTATGAAAAGGATTATGGATGTCGGCATGAACTGCGGACTTGAATATACAAGCTTCCCATTCTTTCAGGGATTGCCTAGATATTCTCGATATGCCCATAGTCTTGGAACAGCCTTGATCGTCTATCATTTCACCAACAGCGAAAAGGAAAGCCTTGCGGCGCTTTTCCATGACATCGCTACACCGACCTTTGCGCATTCGATCGATTTCATGAAGGGCGACTATCTTCTTCAGGAAGCAACCGAAACAAGGACAGAAGCCTTCATATCGCAATCTGCAGAGATTGTATCTTTGCTTAAGAAACTTGGCCTGAGCGTCGATGATGTGAAAGACTATCATCGATATCCTATTGCCGACAACGATACGCCAAGGCTTTCGTCTGATCGGCTGGAGTATACGTTAGGCAATCTATTGGGCTATGGCTTAAGGGATCTTGAGGATCTGAAACGATACTATGATGACCTTGAAGTGGGGATAAACGAGGAAGGTGTTGCGGAACTCTGCTTTAGGAGCGAAGAGCTGGCACTTAATTTTGCCCTGGATGCCTTAAGGATGTCCAAGGTATATGTTTGCGACGAGGACCGCTATGCGATGCAGATTCTATCTGAACTGCTGAAGGATGCCTGCGAGAGGAAAGTCATCGATCAAGAAGACCTCTATACCGATGAAAGCAGCGTCATCAGAAAGCTCAATGACGATCTTATCTCAAAGAGAAGATGGATGGACTTTACGTCTTTGCATGAACTGATTGATGATGAGGGTGTGCCTAAGGATAGACGTAGAGTGATACATGCCAAGAAAAGATACATCAATCCGCTTGTGTCAGGTAAGGGAAGAATATATGTGGATATCGATCCAGCAGTTATAGCTGCGCAAGTATCTTCAAATGCAGGTACAGCAAATGGTTTCA
>CALFPO010000052.1 GCA_937919165.1 uncultured Bacillota bacterium
CAAGCTTTATTATGGAATGTCCGAATGAGAGCCTTGGTGAAAACGGACTTCTGGTTTATGCGGACTGTGTGGTCAATCCGAGTCCGACGGCAGAAGAGCTTGCAGACATTGCAATTGCTTCCGCAAAGACTGCGAAGAATCTCTGCGGTATACAGGAACCTAGAGTGGCGCTTGTTTCTTTTTCGACAAAAGGAAGCGCTAAGCATGAAAACGTAACAAAGGTTCAGGAAGCGACACGGCTGGCGCATGAAAAAGCACCGGAGCTTCTTCTTGACGGAGAGCTGCAGTTTGATGCTGCTGTTGTTCCGGAGGTTGCGGAGCTTAAGGCAAAGGGAAGTCCGGTGGCGGGACGCGCCAATGTTATCATTTTCCCGGATATTCAGGCAGGAAACATAGGCTATAAGATCACACAGCGTGTGGGCGGAGCGGAATGCTTTGCTGTCCTTCAGGGACTGGCCGCGCCGTGCAATGATTTATCACGCGGCTGCTCGGTAGATGATATAGTCAATACGGTTGTTACAACCGCTGTTCAGGCACAGCAGTAAATGAAGACGGCAGCGGGCTTATAAAGTTACGGAATTATTTCCATGCGTGCGTCGCGAAAACAGTTTTACAAAAAGAAATATAAGCATTAAAAAAGAGGTCTTTCGACCTCTGATTTAATCATTATTTATGACCGCAAGCACAAGCTCTGTGTGATAATTTGTATTCACCGCAAGCTGGGCATTTAACTAATGCTGGAGCAGTTAATTTATAATGAGTTCTTCTCTTTGCTTTGCGAGTCTTAGAATTTCTTCTTTGCTGAACAGCCATTTCTATTCATCCTCCTCAAACCTGTATTCTTTTAGTTTCTGCAATCTAGGATCTATCTCATCCTTTTTGGATGATTCGAACTCTTCTTCAGAAACAAAAGACCAACCATCCGTTCTATAATACTCTATTTTTTCATTTTTTACAACTTTTATCGGAACTTCCGGCAAAACGATATAGAGCACCAGTTTCTCAAGATCCATGTCTTCGCCTAGATAGAAACCCTCATCCTGAATGTCATGGACGATCCGCTCATCATTCTCAAGGCTGAAAGGAACCTCGACATCCTCAAGCGTGATGGCGCATGGGCATATCATCGTACCTGCCAAGCCATAATTGATGGCCAGCTTGTCTTCGGCATCATAGTAGAAGGCTATCTCTCCCTGCACCTTCTCCAGGCGCCTAAGAAAGAGGTTGTCTTCCACAACGATCTCTTCGATGTCTACAGGATATACTTTCTCATCTGCGATGTTGACAAGATCTCTGAGTCTTACTATCACGTAAGTATTATATAATATTTTTATGAAAACAAGCGGCATTATCGTTGAATACAATCCCTTCCATAACGGCCATCTGCATCACATCGAAGAAGCAAGAAGAATCACGGATTGCGATGTACTGGTTGCGGTGTGTTCTGGCAACTATTGCCAACGTGGCGATGTTTCGATAGTCGACAAGTTCCAGAAATGTGAAGCAGCGCTTGAGCATGGCGTCGACCTCGTGCTGGAGCTTCCATACATCTATACAGTTCAGTCTGCCTATATCTTTGCCAGCAAGGCAATCGAAATCCTCAAGATGGCCAAGATCGACAGTCTGGTCTTCGGTTCCGAGACCAACAATCTCAATGAGCTGAAGAAATACAGCGAACTGGAAGTCGATGTCACCAGGCTCAAATTGCTTATGCATGATGGCAATTCATATCCTAAAGCCTATGGGCTTCTAAGCGGCAGCCTATATCCTAACGATATGTTGGCGGTAGCCTATCTCAGGGCCCTTCAAGGCAGCAATATCGTGCCGATATCCATCCAAAGAACCAACGACTATCATGATCAAGAGATGGGCGTCATCGCTTCGGCAAGCGCCATAAGAAAAGCTCTTGAACAAGGCAAAGACATCAATCAAGCAACATCAATAGAGATAACTGATCCGATCTTCAATAAGGACATCTATCCTCATTTCCGTCGTCTGATGTTCACCATGGACAGAAGCGATCTTGAAGGCATCTTCATGTGCGATGAAGGAATAGAGAATCTCTTCAAGGATAACGCCATCAGATATGCCGACTATGAAGATTTCATGAAAGCATCGATCAGCCGACGCTACACAAGAGCCAGAATCCAGAGGATCATGCTGCATATCGTCAACCAGATAAAGAAGAAGGATGTATCAAACCTTCCGCCTATGGATTACGCAAGAGTTCTTGGCTTCAACGAAAAGGGCCAGTCCCTATTGAAGGAGCTGAAGAAAGAAAGCAACTTCATAACCCAGTTCAAGAATATTCCTGAACCATATAAGGACATCGAATGGAAGACCAGCCTGTTCTATTCAAGTCTTCTAGATAATGGCGAAGAATATCTAAGAAAGGAACTCAAAGGGCCGATCGTCAAATGGCAATGAAAAAAGGAAGCTTAGCTTCCTTTTGCTGTTACATCTCTACGTTGTGGAATACTTCCTGAACGTCATCTACTTCATCAAGTAGGTTCAGCAGTCTTTCCCAGAGTTCCTTATCGTGTTCATCTTCCAATGTCACATATTCCTGTGGCAGCATCTTGATGGCACATACGGAATAGTCGCAATCAGGAATGAGTGCATCGATGGCTTCCTGAGCCTTATGCAGATCAGATGGCGCTACATAGACTGTCATTTCGCCTTCTTCAACCTCGATATCGTTGACATCGACCTCGGCATTGATCAGTGTCTCCAGCATCGTATCTTCATCTTCATACTTGAATGACAATACGCCAAGGTTATCATAGTTGAATGATACCGAACCTTTGACGCCCATCTTGCAGCGAGCCTTGTTGAAACAAGAGTTCATGGCTGCAACAGTTCTATTGGAGTTGTCAGTCAGGCAATCAACGATGATTGTGGCATTTCCAGGACCGAATCCTTCATATCTGAGCGAATCATACGATTCACCGCCGCCACCTTTAGCCTTTTCGATAGCTCTCTTGATGACATCAGCTGGAACCTGATTGGCCTTAGCTTCCTTGATCTTCGAACGAAGAGTCAGGTTCATTTCAGGATCTGCAACGCCGCTCTTGGCAGCGATATAGATCTCTTTGCCGTATCTTGAATACAGCTTAGATTTCATTGCGGCTGTCTTAGCCATAGCCGCAGCTCTTACTTCATGCGCTCTTCCCATAATAATTACCTCTTGTTTCTATTCTCCTAATACGCTCTTGACCAAGGCAACAACTTCGCTTTCATTGCGGCAAGCGATAGCCTTGTTTGCGAGCTCTTCCATATCTTTCTTGTTCAAAGAACGGATAATCTTTCTTGTAGGCAGGACTCTTGAAGAAGACATTGAGAATTCATCAAGGCCTGAGCCCAACAGTATTGGACAAGCCATTGGATCACCGCCCATCTCGCCGCACATGCCGCACCATTTGCCCTGGCTGTGAGCTCCATCGATGGTCATCTTGATCAGTCTCAAGATAGATGGATTCAATGGCTGATACAGATAGGCAACCTTTTCTGACATACGGTCAGCTGCCATTGAATACTGAATCAGGTCATTTGTTCCGATTGAGAAGAAGTCAGCGTACTTGGCAAATTCGTCAGCCAATACAGCAGCGGCTGGAATCTCGACCATCATACCGATCTGGAAATTGTCGCTTACTTCTACGCCTTCAGCAATCAGCTCAGCCTTGGTATCAAGAATGAACTGCTTTGCTGTCAGGAATTCATCAACAGTCGCAACCATTGGGAACATGATAGCCAGATTGCCATATACTGACGCTCTAAGCAATGCTCTAGCCTGAGTCTTGAAGATCTCACGACGATCAAGGCAAAGTCTGATTGCACGGTAGCCCAGGAATGGGTTCATTTCTGGATCGAATGCGAAGTAAGGCAGCTTCTTGTCGCCGCCGATATCCAATGTTCTGACAACGACTCTCTTGCCGGCAGCTCTTTCCAGAACTACCTTGTATGCCAAGAATTGAGTTTCTTCGCTTGGGAAGTCTTCGATCGATTCCATATACAGGAACTCTGTACGGTACAGACCGATTCCTTCAGCACCGTTTTCGATAACGGCATCCATGTCTTTTGGTGAACCGATATTGGCTGCGATATCAACCTTATGTCCATCCAAAGATACAGATTCTTCATTCAGCAGAACCTTGAGCTCTTCCTTCTCATGCAGGAACTTATCTCTCTTTTCTGCGTATTCTTTCTTTTCATCATCGGTAGGATTGATGATGACAACGCCTTCCTTGGCGTCAAGAATAACGGTGTCGCCATGCTTGCAGGCTTCCATGACGCCTGTGCATCCTACTACAGCAGGAATGCCAAGCGATACGGCCATGATGGCTGCATGCGATGTCTTGCCGCCGATCTCTGTCACAAAGCCCAATGCATATTTCTTGTTGAGCTGGGCAGTATCTGATGGTGTCATCTCTTCAGCGACGATGACAACTTCTTCATCGATGGTTGTAAGATCAGGGATGTTCAATCCCAGAATGTTGCACAGCAGTCTGAAAGAAACGTCCTTGATGTCTGCTGCTCTTTCCTTGAAATACTGATCATCCATTGATTCGAACATGCCGACCATCATGTCTGAAACTGTCTTGGTGGCGTTTTCAGCATTTGATCCGTCATTGATCATGCCAACGATCTGATCGCGATATTCAGGATCCTGAGCCATCATGAGATGAGCATCAAAGATTGCCAGTTCCTCAGGATTCAATGTTCCTGAAGCTCTTTCCTTGATTGTCTCGATATCACTGATGGTCTTTTCTAGAGCATCATCGAAGCGCTTCAGCTCTTCGCCAACGCTCAATACTTTTTCACTAATTTCAATACGAGGCTGTTCAAGCTTATAGATCTTTCCGATTGCTATACCGCTTGATGTAGCTATACCTTTTAACATAATTAAAATCCCCTCTTCTATCTTATTCTACAACTTGTCACTTCTCTAAACAACGCAAAAATGACTTATAGGCTTTCCTGCGCTGACGATAATAGGTAGGTGCCGAAAAGTATTCGGTGTACCATTTTCCGCTCTGGCCATTGATCACCTCATTCTCGATGATCAGTCTTTCCTTCTCATCCAAAGTGCTGGTGACGCTTTCGATATGGTCGACAATGCGATGGCATACCCTAAGGTCCTCATAGTTCCTTTTGATGATGTTCTCTTCACTTTCGCGGATGATTCTTTTGTTGTTGATATAGCTCTTGGAAATTAGGCTAATCTCTAGACGTTCTTTTGAATACTGTTCCATATTTAAACAGGTAGGGATATGAGACTATTCGCTGATTTCTATCAGACCATAACCTCCATCGTTTCTCTTGTAGACAACCGCAAGCTTTTCGCTGTCGACATCCTTATAGATGAAGAACGAATGCGAAAGCATCTCCATGCGCATGATGGCCTCATCAAGGATCATCTCTTCCGCATAGACGGTCTTGGTTCTTACTGGAGTATCTTCTTCTTCGTCTGCCTCTTCGATAAATGAGGCAGCCAGGGATTCCTTGTGTCTTCTTGAAAGCCTTCCCTTCTGTCTTCTGATCTGGTCTTCCAATTTGTCGATAGCGATATCCATGCCGGCAG
>CALFPO010000053.1 GCA_937919165.1 uncultured Bacillota bacterium
TGCAGTTGCTGCTGACAACAAGTCTTTTGATGTCACCCTATCGACCGTAGGACAGGCATACTATAAAATTACTGAAGTAACAACAAGAACAAGAGCGGATGTTTTGTTTATTTTGGATGACACTTCTTCTATGTGGCGTGGTAACGATATTACAGTTCAAGACTCTGGCAATGTTAGAAGATATGTGGCTATGGTTCAAGCAGCGAATCAGTGTATTGATATCATCATGAATGCAAACCCTGATAACAGAGTCGAAGTTGTTGTCTATAAAGATGCAAACAATAATAAATCTTGGTCAGAGGATGACCGTATATTGTTACCATTAGGTTCATACAAAAAAGGCAGTAGTGGAAAATATATCGACTATACTACTTTGTATGAACCAGATACAGATTCAATAAATGGTTATAAGCTTGATACGGCAGATGGTCTACAAATAAAGTCTGGAAGCGGTTATACTGATGTTACAGCAAAAAGCATAGAAAACGTTACTGGAACATATACTCAATACAATACATATAAAGGAATACAAGATTTAATTAGTAAAGTTGACAACAAAACAACAGATATCAAAACTATTCCATACGTATTTGTGTTAACGGATGGAAATTCTAACGCAAGTAATAGCGGGACCACTGCTAACGATTATATTTATCCTGATAATCAGGACGATTTTACTGGAAGGCCAAACGATACTCAAAGAAGAAAGATAACTGCATCAACAATCTTAACAACCGCATATTGGAAGGATCAATTGAGCAATGAGTATTATGAGTTTAATAAAAAAGCTTATCCAGCAAGCGATGTTAAAACAAGATTCTTTACTGTTGCACTATCAAAAGATGTTACTGATGAATACGTTGCATCGATAGCACCAAAAACTTTGCTAGATTCTTATTCTGGCACAGATGGAAGTTGGAACAACAATAGCGATTTTAGAACGTTAAAAAATGAGACTTTAAAAATTAGCAAAGATAACGCCAATGCTGTAAGAAACAATTTAAATACTTACGCTGAGACTAGTACCGCTTTGAATAAATATAAGATTACTTCTGATTCAGATGCAAATAGTGCTTCTATATTTACAACAGATACATATTATTATCAAACAACTTCATATGAGGGCCTAAATCAGGCTTTCATCGATTTAGCTAACAACGTTAAACAAGAAACGGAAGCTGAAACTATCACTCCTATTAGAGAAGATATTAGTGGTGAAGTATTTGGTGGCGTTATGCTTAAAGATGTTCTTGGCGAAGGAATGAAGATCAATAGTACCACTTTTGTTGCAACCGCAAACAATGTTGATTATACATTTATTGAATCGGGAATATCTGCAGACGAACAAGCAGAAGGCGTTATTAAAAAGTACAGTTGCTACGATTCAGCAAAAGACGCAACAATGTTGCTGTTAATTTATGAAGATGCAACCAGCAAACAGCAAACATTGGTTTGGGCAATCCCAGGTACTTTGCTGCCTCTGTTTGTTCCTCAGTTGAATGACGCGTTAGAAAGAACCGGATATACCAACGCTTATCCTATTCAATTAGAATATAACGTTTCATTATCGGATGATAAGATAACAGCAATCAATCAGAGCGCAAGTTCTACAACTGTATATAGTAACTATTTCTCAGGCAAAGAGTTAATTGATAAGAGCAAAGACGGCGGCAAAGTAGTAATTGGCGACGCTTTAGGAATATATGTTCCAAACAACGACAATCCACACTTCAATGAAGTTAACGAACAAGGTGAACCTGTAGGCAGAATCCATTCAAGATTTGTGTACGATTTGGATGATGCGACTGCCCCTTACAAAACGATTTTGGCAAACAAAAACGGAGACAATACCAGCACAGATACAGCCCCAACGGCTCCACATGCTGGTGTTGCCGAATATCCTGTAGTTAAAACTGATGATCAAGGCGATATTAATACGATGTATAACTACTTAGGTAACAATGGTAAGCTTACTCTTACACCAGTTGCCGAAAAAGAGATTGATGTAGAAAAGGAATGGGTTACATCTGAAAATAAGAACAACTTAACATTTACAGCCAATCTGTACGCAACAGTAACTGTTGGTGATACTACTAAAACCACATTCTATATTGGTTCAGACGGAAATTTAAATACTGAAAAAACAAAATATAGTTCAAAGACATCAGCGGCTGGCGTAACTGCACTATCGTGGACTAACCTGCCACCGCTATATGAATATACATCAGGTTCAGCAACGGAATTTGCCCCAGTTACTTATTTCATAGATGAAACCAGTATTGATCATTATTCAACAGCTTATATAAGCGAATCAGCTGATGAGACAACATCATATACAGATGGAAATATCGTCTTTGAAAATAATGTTGGTAGCATTACTATCACCAACACAGAAGTTATCAATATTCCTGTAAAAAAGACATGGGAAGATAACACTGATAGTTATGGAAATAGGCCTACATCAATCGTTGTTGATTTAAAGGCTGATGGAAGTAAAGTCAAAGATATCGAACTGAATAGTAATAATGGCTGGGAGGGCGCATTTGAAAATCTTCCTGTTGTTAATAAGGATACAGGTCTCGAGATAGCATATACCGTATCAGAAACAAAGGTTCCTGGATATTATGAACCAGCTTATCTTGGCAATAAAATTGAAGGATTTATCGTCAATAATACACTTGAAACATTAAAGGTTATAGGAACCAAAACATGGGATGACAGCGCATTCCTTGACAAGACAGACATAGGCTATTCTAGACCGGAAATAACTATCAATATTTATGGCAAGATTGATGGTGAAGAAAAGCCGCTTTTAGTTGATTCAATTAAAGTAACAAGCGGCACTGTTGACAAGGACAACGAAAACGTTTGGAATTGGGAATCAAAGGTTTTGCCTGCATATAGAAGCGGAAAACCGGTAAAATACACAGTTGAGGAAGTTGTTCCAGATGGTTACACTTCAAAAGTTACTGACTATTCTGTTGTTAATACACCAGGAAAAGAAGAATATTTGAATCCATTAGCATTAGTTGTAAATAAATTTATCTTCGGTGGCGGCAAGCTAAACGGAGTGGTATTTACTTTGACTAATCCTGATGGAACAACTATAGACTACAAAACTGAAAATGACGGTACAGCAACAATCGGATTTAAAGAACCAGGCACATACACTTTAAAGGAAACTAGTGCCCCAGATGGTTTCGATATGGATCCAAAAACATATTCAATTGTTGTAGACCAGTCTGAAATCAAGTCTGTAAAAGTTAAAGAAGATAAAACAGTATGGCAATGGGTATATGACCTATTCTTCACTGAAGACACCAAGTCTGTTCTAAGCGAAGATAATACACTTGATATCTATGATACAGAATATATTAACATTCCTGTTAAAAAAGTCTGGGATGACGAGAACAATCGCGACAAGGTCCGCCCAGAAAGTGTAACTGTTAACTTATACGCCGATGGCGTGCTTCTAAAGAACGTGAATATTAATGACGAACTAGTAGAAGATGGCAGCATGGTTCTTTCTAAAGAAAATGAATGGGTTAGTGTCTTTACTAAACTGGACAAGTATGACAAAGATACTGGAAAACTGATTAAATATGAAGTAAAGGAAGTAGTTCCTGCCAAGTATGCAGTATCTTACTCAGGAGATTTGGTTAGTGGAGTCGTTATTAAAAACATTCATAAACCAACAGTGCCTCCAACACCATACATTCCACCGCAAACAAGTGTTGAATAACGCAAAACAATAAACAAGGAACCAGAATAGTACAATAATACGGAGCTGTTCAATTAAAGGTAGTTGGGACTTTGGCACTCAGTCAAGGTCCTTTTTATATGTTTTGATGATCATTGCTCTTCTTCTGAATCTATCAAAGTTATGATATCCATAAGCAGTTTTAATAAAAAGAAAAGAAGTGCTCATTATAGCGGTATAAATCTTGAAGGATATTATAAGCTTCCAGTAATAAAGGTTTTCTTAATATACAGCAAATGCCATTTCATCATAATGATGGATTTCGCGGTCTTCTTTGATGCATAGAACTTATCAGGAATATTCTCTTTTATTCTCTTTTCTGCATATAAACAGTCGCCAATGGCTTTCTATTCCATTTATTGGCGTGGTAAAGGCCTTATTATAGCTCTTGCATTTGAATCTAACCTTATGAATTCTTAATATGTCTTCAATATGATCGGTTTCAGAACAGCCAACAATAATCGGTCTAACATCATGAATGATTATATTATCACCATTACAATAAGGACATTTTCTTATATCGGTTCTCTGCCTAATTTCGTAGATATATCTCTTAGGCGTCTTGATAGGTTAATCATCTTCATTAATAAAACTACCAGGATCCATTCCTAGTCTATACAGCAGTGTGCTAAATTCATTTGAGTCTTTTCCTTTAGTCTTGACAATTAAAGTGTAGAAGACTCTTTTATATTCTAGAAATACAAAAACTGTTAAATAAAGGTGGTTATATCAAAAACTAACCACCTTTATTTAACTGAACCGTAAAAACAAAAAACGTGCGATAAATCACACGCTAAGAATTATCTGATTGAATAGATGCAACCGCAATAGTTCTGATGATAGAGATTGAGCTCCTTGTTCAGACGATCATTCTCTGTTATGCCACCATCTTTCTTGAAGTCGGCATGAAGATAAATAGTATTAGGATATTTGCCTTGAAGATCTTCTCCGATTTCATTGATCCAATCGGCGTTCTTGCGGTTGGAGATGGACATTACAGTAGTGAAGTAATCGTAGTGATGGCTATTTGCATAGCTGAAGCTTTCTTCCATACGCAGTCTATAGCAGAGCTTGCAGCGCTTTCCGCCTTCAGGTTCATCTTTGTATTGTTCAAGCTTTCGTATATATGTCTCATTGTCGTATGGAGCGATTATGAGTCTGATGTCAGCGTCTAGATATTCTAGATATTGTCTAAGAGCGTCAAGCCTTTTTGTATATTCTTCATATGGATAGATGTTGGAGTTGGCGAAATAGATTGTGATGTTGAAGTATTTCCTCAGGTACAGCAAAGGATAGACACTGCATACTCCGCAGCATACATGCAGAAGCAGCGTAGGTTTTCCTTTTAGATTCTGTATCTGTTTTATATGCAGCTGATAGTTATTCATTGTCTATGAACATACTGTCGCCAAAGGAGAAGAATCTATATTTCTCTTCAATGGCTTTATGATAGGCATCCAAGATCATCTCTCTTGAACATTCGGCTGCTATCATCATGATGAGCGTCGATTTTGGCAGATGGAAATTGGTGATCTGGCAATCGATGGCCTTGAACTTGTATGGCGGGTAGATGAAGATGTTGGTATCGCCGCTGCATTCCCTGAATTCGCCAAAGCGATTCATGACCGTCTCAAGGGTTCTTGTCGAGGTTGTACCGACAGCGATGATTCTTCTTCCTTCCTTCTTGGCAAGGTTTAGCCTTTCAGCAGTATAGGCATCCATCTGATAGAATTCGGTATGCATGTTGTGGTCTTCGATGTTGTCTTCTTTGACTGGCTTGAAGGTTCCAAGTCCGACATGGAGAGTTACATCAAGGATCTCGATGCCTTTTTCTTTTATCTTTTCATTCAGCTCAGGAGTGAAGTGCAGGCCAGCGGTAGGGCAGGCAGCCGAACCGTTTATGGTCGCATAGACATTGTTGTAGCGCTTGTTGTCCTTGAGCTTTTCGTGGATATATGGAGGTGTAGGCATGAGGCCTACTTCATTCAATACTTCTAGGAAGATGCCTTCATAGTGCATCTTGAACATGCGGATGCCTTCATCTTTTCTTTCGATGCATTCGCCATAGAAGCTATCGCTGAAGTTTATGACCGTACCGGTCTTGATGGCTTTAGCATTGCCGCAGAGGCATTCGCAAATATCATCCTGTCCGATCTTGAGGATCAGTACTTCGACCTTTGCTCCAGTATCGGCCTTGACGCCGAAAAGTCTGGCAGGAATGACCTTGGAGTTGTTTCTTACCAAGACATCGCCAGGATGCAGATAATCGATGATATCGAAGAAATGACGGTGTTCAATCTCACCAGTATTCTTGTGCAGCACCAGCAGACGTGACTGGTCTCTTCTATCAACAGGATGCTGAGCAATCAGCTCCTCGGGCAAATCAAAATCAAAATCACTGAGTTTCATCAGAAGCCTCTTTCATCAAATTTATATTTGTTGAGTATGTATTCCTTATATTCAAGGAAACAGTCGTTGGCGATAGACTCTCTTATGCCTTCCATGAGCTTGATCAGAAAACGCAGGTTATGGATAGACATCAGACGATTGCCTAATCCTTCATTGGCTCTGAACAGATGATTCAGATAGGCCTTGGAATAGTTGCGGCAGGTTTCGCAGTCGCATTCAGGATCAAGCGGAGAGAAGTCATCGCTGTAGATGCTTTTCTTGATGTTTATGCGTCCTTGTGAGGTCATGAGTGTGCCATGTCTGGCGATTCTTGTAGGAAGCACGCAGTCGAACATGTCGACGCCTCTTTCTACAGCCTCGAATATATCGTTGATGGCACCTATGCCCATTTCGTATCTTGGCTTATCTTCAGGAAGATAAGGAATAGTGTAATCCAGCATCTCATAATGGGTCTTCTTGTCTTCACCAACAGAAGTGCCGCCGATCGAATAGCCATCAAAGTCCATCTTCACGAGCTCTTCAGCACAGTATCTTCTTAGGTCAGGGTATTCTGAACCTTGTACGATGCCGAATAGTGCCTGATTCTTGCGGGTATGGGCATCTTTGCCTCTCTTGGCCCAACGCAGGGTTCTATAGACAGAATCCTTTACATACTGGTAATCGCTAGGATAAGGAATGCATTCATCAAAAGACATGGCGATATCTGAACCGATGGCTTCCTGAATGTGGATTGAATCTTCTGGCGACATGAAAAGGGTCGAGCCGTCAAGATGAGACTTGAAGGTTACGCCTTCTTCCTTGATCTTGCGTCTGTCAGCCAAAGAGAAGACCTGGAATCCGCCGCTATCGGTCAGTACCGGTCCATCATAGTTCATGAAATTATGGATGCCTCCAGCCTTGATCAGGATCTCTGGCCCTGGTCTAAGCCACAGGTGATAGGTATTGGCCAGAATGATGCTGGCATTCATATTCTTGATGTCTTCAGGAGAGAGAAACTTGACTGTTGCCTGGGTTCCGACCGGCATGAAAACAGGGGTTTCCACAACCTTGCCGAAGACATTCAGACGTCCAAGCCTGGCCTTGCAGGAACTGTCCTGATGCACAAGCTCATAGGAGAATACATCGTTTTTCACATCTATTATCATAACATATACATGGTATACTAAAGTTGTGAAATCAAAAGGTCTTAAGGTACATAATCTACCGACAGATGTCGCTCCCATCACTAGCATCAATGCCAAGCCTGATCTTCTTTTGATTGGCCTTGTAGGACTAGGAATCGCATTGGCGGCAACCAACACTTCAAGAATCTATGGCATCGCCATAATTTTTGTAGGCTTTGTGGCACTCGCCTTCATGCCGAAGGTGACGCTGATGGAGTTCTACAATGAATATCTTGTGATGTATAATCGGGCCGATAAGGATAGCTGTGTGCTCATATACTATGATGAGGTCCTTTCTTGGCATTATCAGAAAGGCAATAGAGACTATCTGTTCATCGAATTGGAGAATGGCACTACCGAAAGCATCGAGGCTTTCTCGAAATATCTTTTTGAAGTTAAGATGAACGGTTTCATGAAGGAAAAGCATAGAAGAAATGTTAAGCAATAGAATCGTTGCCCTAGATTTCGAGACAGCGAATTCCTATCCAGCCAGCGCCTGTTCCTTGGGCGTTGCGATATATGATGACGGTGAGATAGGGGAGAGTTTCGAATGGTACTTCAAGCCTCATCATCGCTACAACTACTTCACCAATTCCCATATCCATGGCATCTATCCGGAAGACGTGGCTGACAAGGAAGAGTTTGTCTTCTATTATGAAGAGCTCAAGCAGCTCGTAAAGGATGCGGTGCTGGTGGCCCATAATGCGCCTTTTGATCTGGGAGTGCTCAATGCCTTATGCGATGTCTATGGCCTTGACCATTTCGATAACTACTTTCTTGATTCCGTAAACATATCACGCAGAGTATATCCAGAACTTTACAATCATAAGCTTGATACCTGTGCAGCTTACCTTGGCATCGATCTCAATCACCACAATGGCCAAAGCGATGCCTATGCCTGCCTGATGATTGTGCTCAAAGCTATGGAGGCTTACCACTCCTATGAGACGGATGATTTCGTCAAGAAACTGAATCTGAGTGTCAGAAGAAATATGTAAAAATTTTCAGAAATATTTTACATGATTCTGCATTTGTGATAGAATTAATAATGCTCTACAGAGGAAAGAATAATGAAAGAATTTGAAAACAATGCCTATTTCTGGCAGAAAGTAGATACTTTATATTCTTCCGGCGATTTCAAGCTTGAAGACAAGAAGGGCGATGCCCATAAGAACTATCCATCCTTGGCGTATCCATGCAATCATGGATACATCAGAACCTTGGATAGCGAAGCAGATGGCTCTATCGAAGTATACAAGGCAGATGGGGGAAAGAAGGTTGATGCGATTGCCTTGTGTGCCGATATCCTGAACAAGCGTTTTGAGGTCAAAGCTTTGGTTGGCTTGAATGATGAAGAAATCGAAGCCGTGCTTCATTTCCTCAACTGCACCGATTATCAGAAAAGTGTCCTCATCAAAAGAGGAAGAACGATTCCATCATGGGGAGAGACAGAGTAGCTTGACTACTCTTTTTATATATGCCTAAAAGAATACTGTGCTGTGCATTGATTCTGCTGATGTGCGGGTGTGCCCTATCTGACTACAATACGGTCATCAAAGCCAATTGGGGATTCTCGTTGCCTAGATCGTGCCAATACACTCTTGTGAACGAAAAAGACAGCGGAGAAAGCTTCCATGGTGATGGCATCAGATATCATGTTTTCTCTTATGAGAAGGAAGATGGATTGGACGACTTTGCCTGGGAAGATGAAGATTATAGCGATAAGATAAATGATTTCTTGGCTCAGATCAATGTAGCTGATGAAATAGACTACAGCAATTGCCGTTCGTATTATGCACGTCAGGAAGATAACAGCGAGATCATCATTCTATTAGATCAAGACAAGAAGTTGATCTATGTGATCGAAAGTTTTATATAATGGATGTAGGAGGGCAAAGATATGAAGAATACTTGTCATCCAAATTCAATCACGGACTAGTTCCGTTACATATTGGCTTCTTTGAAGCCTTTTTTTGTGGCAAGATGTCATATACTTAATATATGGAAAAGATACTGATAATCGATTTCGGCACTGAGCTTGTAAAGAATATCGAAAAGATATTGAATAGGCATGGCATCAATACTTTGATGACAGGCCCAGAGTTTTCAGCTGATGATCTTGATGATGATTTCAAGGGCATCATCGTGAGCGGCGCTTATGACTCTGTCTATGACAATGGCAGAAGGATCGATCCTAGACTGTTCAGGATGGGCATTCCCGTGCTTGGCATCTGTTATGGTCACCAGTTGGCCAATGATGAATTTGGTGGAGAGGTCAGAAGATCTCTGACGCCTGAGATGGAAAAGACAGTCGAATATCAGATAGATGTCGACAATCCGCTATTTGAGGATATACCAAAAGTCACTACGGCAACGATGTTTCATAACGATGAGGTGACTAGACTTGGTGATGGCTTCATATCTTTAGCCAGCGAAAAGGATTGTCGGTATGTAGCTACATATAATGAGGAATATAGGATATATACATTGCAGTTTCATCCGGAGTGTGAACGTTGCGAAAACGGCGAGATCTATTTCCGGAATTTCTGCAGGATATGCGGGGTAAGGTATGAATAAATTAGGAAAGAATAAGTGGACTATCATCATCCTCTTCGGCTTGATCGGGCAGATCGCCTGGGCCATCGAGAATACGGAATTCAATCTGTTTCTGTTCAACTATGTAGGCGGAAGCGCCAAGGATATTGCCGATATGGTAGCCTCAAGCTCCATCGTTGCGACAATCACGACCCTTCTGATGGGAACAATATCAGATAGGCTTGGACATCGCGGACTTTTCCTTAGCATCGGCTATATCATGTGGGGCATTTCCACCATGGCCTTTGCGTTCATATCAAGAGAGAATGTCGCAAGATTTGTGGAAGCCGAAAGAGTTTTGCCGGTTACGGTAATGCTGGTGATCGTAATGGATTGCATCATGACGTTCTTTGGCTCGACTGCCAATGATGCTTCATTCAACTCCTGGGTTACAGAGACAACCGATGTGACCAATCGTCCAAAGGTTGAGGGCGTGCTAAATATCTTCCCGTTGTTGTCGATGCTGATAGTGGCAGGTGCTGCCGGCATCATCATCGATATGACTAGCTGGCCAGTCTTCTTTCTTGGCACTGGTATCATCGTGATATTATGCGGCATCTTGGGACTTTTCATCATCAAGGATGAAAAGAACGAAGCAGGCAAGGACGAAAAGGGCTTCTTTGAAACACTGCTATATGGCTTTAGACCAGATGTCATCAAGGAAAACAGCAAATTCTATCTGACGCTGCTTTGCCTATGCATCTTCAATATTGCGGTAAATACCTTCATGCCATACCTTCTCATCTATCTGGAGAAGACTCTTGGCTATTCGGTAATGACCTATTCGATTGTTATGGCGCTAGTCATAATCGTGGCTTCCATCATATCGGTATTGTTCTCTTCTAGAATAGATGGTATCGGAAGAGGCAAGGTTCTCTATATTGCGGTAGGCATGTTTGCGCTTGGCCTGGCGCTTGTCTATTTCATCAGCAGTCCATGGATCTTTACGGCTGTCGGTTCATTCATGATGACGGGATATGTGCTTATATCCATTATCCTGAGCGCCAATATCCGTGACTATACGCCAAGAGATCATGTAGGCATGTTCCAGGGCATCAGAATCATCGCCTTTGTGCTTGTGCCGATGTTGATAGGACCTTATATCGGTTCATTCCTGACTGATGCAATCTCAAGCGGAACCTATATCAACAGCTACAATGAGGTAGTCAATCTGCCAGTCAAGGAGATATTCGTGGCTGCAGCTTTAGTATCGCTGCTTATATATATCCCAGCCAGAAAGGTGTTCAAGAAGAATGCTTAATGTTGCGATAATGGGCTGTGGCAAGATTGCCAATAGGATTGCGATAGGCATAAAACATTCTAAAGGTAATCTCTATGCCTGTGCTTCCAGAGATATCGATAGAGCAAAGGAATTTGCGGAAAAATATGATATCGAGAAATGGTGTGACTATGAAGGCCTGCTTAATGATGATGAGGTTGATCTTGTCTATATTGCCACCATCAATCCTACCCATGAAGAGCTGATCAGAAGATGCATCTTGCATGGAAAGCATGTCATCTGTGAGAAGCCGATGGTGGAAAGCAGAAGGAAGGTCGAAGAACTATTTGACCTGGCTAAGGAGAATAAGGTCTTTCTGATGGATGCACATAAGACCTGCTTCATACCTTTGAATCAATATCTTAAGAGCAACATAGATAAGATAGGAAAGATAATAAGGATTGATGCCGAAAGGGCTGATCTGGTAGATAGAGAGAGTCTCAATCCCTGCAACAGAAATGATGTCATGGGCGGATGCTTCTATGATATTGGTTCCTATCCGACAATCTTTTCATTATTCTTTGCGGATAGCGACATAAAGGATCTGTCTGTATCATGCATAAAGGAAGAGGAATATGATGTCGAGACAGTGGTCGATATCGAATATGAAAATGGCATCAGGTCCAATATCAAGACTTCATGGCTATATGATGGAGAGAATAAGGCCATCATTGTAGGAGATAAGGGAACAATCGAGATAGAGGACTACTGGAAAGGCAAGAAGGCTATCGTCAATGGCGAACTCATTGAAGTAAGCCATGAATCAGACTTTACTGGCGAGGTAGATCATGCGCTTGAATGCATAGAGAAGGGACTGCTTGAAAGCCCTGTGATGTCCAGAAAGATGAATATCAGACTGGTGGGCATCGGTGAAGAAGTCAAGAGACAATAGAAAGGATCGATCATGGGAATACTGTTCAAGAATGCTGCCGTTCTGACCAAGAAGGATGGCAAGTATGTGACGCTTGAGAATGCCTATTTGGGTGTTGAAGGCAAGTATATCGACTATATTGGAGTAAAGAAGCCAAAGAAGAAGTATGAGGTCGAGAAGGATTACCGCAAGAAGATTCTTGTGCCTGGTCTGATCAATTCCCATACCCATATTCCGATGGTTTTCATTAGGGGCTTCGGCATTGGCCATACCCTGCAGGAATGGCTATATGACTTCATCTTCCCGATCGAGGCCAAGATGACAGCCAAGCAGATCAAGTGGGCCAGCTACTATGCCTTGCTGGAGATGATATCATCAGGAACGACAAGCTTCACGGACATGTATTTCTTCTCTGAAGAGACAGTGAAAGCTGTTGCGGATGCAGGCGTGAAGGCCAACCTGAACAAGTACATCAACTGTTTCGATGAGAATCAGAAGATCGAAGATAGTCTTATACCGGCATCGGTAGAATTCTTCAAGAAATACAATGGCATGGCAGATGGCAGGATCATTGCCGACTTCTCCATCCATTCCGAATATACCTGCAAGCCGCATATCGTCAAGGAATATTCCAGACTGTGCAAGGAAAACGGAGCCCGCATGCACCTGCATCTATCGGAAACCAAGAAGGAGCATGAGGAGTGCATTGAGAGATATGGCATGACCCCAGCCGAATGGTTTGAATCTATGGGAACCTTCGATAATCCGACGACGGCTGCCCATTGCGTCTGGATATCCAATTCGGACCGCAAGATACTGAAGAATCATGATGTGACGGTTGTCCATAATCCTACCAGCAATCTTCTGTTGGGCAATGGTTTTGCGCCTATCAGAGGACTCAGAAGGGAAGGCATAAACATCGCACTTGGAACTGATGGCGCCGCCAGCAACAACAATCTCAACATGATCGAGGAGATGCATATCGCTACCATCGCTTCCGATGGTTACCATCTTGATCCTACCTATCTCAATGGCAGCGATGTCATCGACATGGCAACAATCAATGGAGCCAAGGGACAGGGAAGAGAAGATACTGGCATTCTGGAAGTAGGCAAGTGTGCCGATATCATTGCCTTGGATCTCGACAGGATCTATACCTATCCGATCTTCGACTATACGGTGATGCTGACAAGCGAGGCCCAGGCCAGCGATGTCTGCCTGAATATGGTTGATGGAAAGATCCTGTATGAGGATGGAGAGTTCCTGACTCTGGATAAGGATAAGATCATCCGCAACTTCAAGAGAGAAGTTGAAGGTTTCTTCAAGGAAGAAGGAATAAGGAAGTAATATATTGTTATATGAAGAGGAGAAAGGTCTCCTTTTCGCTTTATGGAGATTGATATGAAGAATTATGCTAAGGCTGAACTGCATCTGCATCTGGATGGTTCCTTGAACATCAGATGGGCTTATGAGAAATCGCTGCAGAGAGATGTGATCGATAAGGATATGAGCTTTGAGGAGTTCTATAACTTGCTCTATGCCAAGAACATTGCCCATTCGCCGGAATCATTCAAGAAGTTTGAGATTGTCTGCAATGTGCTCCAGCACCGTGAGGACCTGTTTGAGGCTACCTACAATCTGGTTAGGGATCTCTCTGAAAAGGGAATCATCTATGCTGAGATCAGATTCGCCAGCCAGCAGCATACCAGATATCTTAGCCAGCTGGAGGCTCTGCAGGCGGTTGTCGATGGAGCAGCCAAGGCTATGGATGATCATAAGAGCATCAAGGTTGGAATCATCAACGCCCTGATGCATAAGGGCGATAGCGCTGCCTTCAACCATGAGGCCAATCTCGAGACCATCTATGCCACTAAGGCACTTCTGGGAAAGGGAGCTGTTGGACTTGATCTGGCGGGCTTTGAAAACAACTGCGATTTCAAGGAATATGCCTACCTGTTCAAGATGACAGAGGATATGGGCATTCCATATACGATCCATGCCGGCGAGATGGGCATCGCTGAGCATGTTGCCGATGCGCTTGATATGCATCCTAGAAGAATCGGCCATGGCATAGATTGCGTTAAAGATGAAAAGGTACTGCAGAGAGTGCTTGATAGCCATATTCCGCTAGAGATATGCGTATCATCAAACTGCAAGCTTGAGCGCAACTATGCTGCTCATCCGATCAGATTCCTGATCGAAAAGGGTGCCAATGTCACCATCAATACCGACAACATGATCTTCGCCAGATCCGATCTTCTGCATGAATACGATATCCTAAGCATGATCGGCGTAAGTGAGGATCAGCTTAGGCAATGCACAATCAATGCCATCGATGCCGGATTCATGGATGATGACACCAGATCAAGGATGCTAGAAGAGATTGCAAGAATATAAAATGTATTATAATTAAACCGATGAATGTAATCGAGATTCTGATAGATTCATTCTGGAAGATATTGCTTCCAGGCCTGACAACAACCATACCTTTGACGGTAATATCTTTTTCTTTGGCCATGGTCATCGGTACGATCACGGCTCTGGTGCAGTTTGCGGACCTTAAGGTATTGAAGCAGCTGGCCAGGTTCTATATATGGATAATAAGAGGAACGCCTCTACTGATACAACTGTTTGTGGTGTTCTATGGACTTCCATCAGTGGGAATCGTCATCGATCCATTTCCTGCAGCCATCATCGTGTTCTCCATCAATGAAGGAGCCTATTCGGCTGAGACGATCCGTGGTGCCTTGGAATCGGTGCCTAAGGGACAGATCGAGGCTGGATATTGCGTAGGCATGAGCTTCGTGCAGATCATGTGGCATGTGGTATTGCCTCAGGCTTTCAGGACAGCTTTCCCATCGTTGGCCAATTCGCTCATTGCCATGGTCAAGGATACATCTTTGGCTGCCAATATCACCGTGGTGGAGATGTTCATGGTGACCCAGAGAATCGTTGCCAGAACCTACAAGGCCTTGGCGCTATATCTTGAAGTAGCCTTCATCTATCTGATGTTCTCAACCATATTGACCAAGCTGCAGTCCTACATCGAGAAGAAGCTCAACGCAAGGGGGGCACAGCGATGATAGACATCAAGAATCTGAAGAAGAACTTCGGTACTCTAGAAGTATTGAAAGGCATAGATATGCATGTGGAGAAGGGCGATGTCATTGCGATATTGGGACCATCAGGTTCAGGCAAGACGACATTGCTTCGTTGCATCAATTTCCTGGAGAGGGCTGAAGAAGGTGAGATGGAGTTCGACAATTATCATATCGACTTCACCGATGTCAGCAAGAAGACCATCAGCGAGATAAGAAGACGTACGTCCTTTGTCTTCCAGAACTTCAACCTCTTCCAGAACAAGACCGTTCTGCAGAATGTCACCCTAGGCCTTACTGTATCCAGAAAGATGGACAAGAAAAAAGCCGAGGAGATCGGCATGAAGATGCTGGATAGAGTTGGCTTGAGCGACAAGTATGGCAGCTATCCTAGCCAGCTGTCGGGTGGACAGCAGCAGCGTGTTGCCATTGCCAGAGCTTTGGCATCGGACCCTGAGATCATCTATTTCGATGAGCCAACTTCGGCGCTTGATCCTGAACTGATCGGCGAAGTATTGGCGGTCATCAAGTCCTTGGCTGATGAGGGCATGACGATGCTGGTGGTGACCCATGAGATGAACTTCGCCAAGAACATCTCAAACAAGGTCATCTTCATGGAAGATGGCAGAATCGTATCATTCAGCGATACAAAGAAATTCTTCATGAATCCTGAGAATGAGAGGATTGAGAGTTTCATCAAGAATATATTGGAGAAAGGTGAATAGAGATGAAAAGAATTATTGCATTGCTTCTATCGCTACTGCTGCTAGCCGGATGTTCAGATAATGGCATGTCTGGCGGCGATCTAAACAAAATCAAGAAAAGCGGAAAGCTTGTGGTTGCCATGGAAGGCACATGGGCTCCATGGACCTATCATGACGAGAAGGATCAGCTTGTCGGTTTTGATGTTGAAGTAGCCAAGTATATTGCTGACTATATCGGCGTAGAGGTCGTCTATGAGGAAGGCGAATGGGATGGACTTCTTCAGGGAATCGAAGCTGGACGTTACGATATCATGGTCAATGGCTGCGGCATCACTGAAGAGCGAAAGCAGTCTTATGATTTCTCTGATCCATATGCCTATGACAGAGTTGCTGTCATCGTCAATGGCGACAACAACAGCATCACCAAGATGGAAGACCTAGAAGGCAAGAAGACAGCCAACACCATCTCATCTACCTATGCCCAGATCGCTGAGCAGTATGGCGCAACCGTATCAGGCGTCGATGATCTTAATCAGACCTTCCTGTTGCTTTCAAGAGGCGACATCGATGCCACGCTCAATGCGGAAGTTGTATATGGCGATTATATGAAGGCCAACCCAGATGCCGGCTTCAAGATTGCCTGCATCTATCCGGTATTGGATGAACTTGGCATTCCGATGAAGAAGGGCTCAAGCGATCTGCAGAAGGCCGTCAACGAGGCCATTGCTCAGGCTAGAGCCGATGGTACATTGTCTGCCTTAGCCATCAAGTACTTTGGTACCGACATCACCAACAAATAGTTCAACATAAAAAGCCCCTTGAGGGCTTTTTTATTTATATCCCATTTGCTTCTCATAGGAAACAATCAGATCTTTGTTATGTTTTTCCACTGCTGTAAGAACCGAATTGGAGAATTCATCAGCCGGAACAGAGGGGGTGTACCAGCTTTTGGCTGAGAAGTATGCCATCAGGTCCTCGTTGGTAAACACACGTCCGTGTCGGGCGTAGATTTCGTTTCTGGCAAGGACACAGGCCTTGGCGTCAAGATTTTGGAGTTCCGAAAGATCATATTCCCGGATGCTGCTTTCGGGAAGAATGGAATCGGTTCCTATGAAATCATGGTAAGCGTAGCTTGGTGAATTAATGTCAACGCTTATTTCCGGCACAATCACGGGAGAAGGCTCTTTAGAGGGTGTGGATTCCGCAGCAGGGTTACCTTCTGCATCTTCTCCGTAAGTTACATCTGTCAGGATAGTGGATTCTTCTTCGGAATCGGTTTTGTCTTCTGCCTCGATATCAGTTTCATCATCGACTTCGTCTTCTGCAGGATCCTCCGGAATCGGAGTGCTTTCTTCATCATAGAGAGTTACGGGCTCAAAAGAAACTTTGCTTTCGGGGGAAGAAATCACCGGCTTTTGAGAGGTTTCCTCAACCTGTGTATTTCCTTCAATTATGTTTTCTACCATAAGATTGACATCTTTTTGCGTATTTGCGTCAGTCTGAGTATCTTTGAACAGAATAACTGCGCTCATAATCGTGATTACGGCAGCCGACAGAATCAAACTTATAAGTATTTCTTTCCATATATTTTTATTGAAAGTCCAGTCATTTTTGATTACATGATAGAGAATCATGGTCAGAATGGTCAGCACGACGGTTCCGACAGCGCAATATCCTAAATTCACCTTTTTTCCTCCGAGAGAATGACTGTGGTGTGACAACGGGGACGGTTCTCTTTGACACATCCATCGCTACCTATTTTACAATATTTTGGTGAATTATGAAAACAGATTTGAGGCTTCCCTTGTCAAAATCACTAAAAGTGCACCTCGGAAGGCTTATTTTTCATATATTTTTAATGGGTTAATTTATTGCGCCACAACGTAATTTTGTTGTATGATAAAGAGAATGTTTTTATCATGGGCAAGATATATTTTTATGAAAGGATAGATTATCATGTATCGCAAAGTATCAACAGATTTGAATTTCGTTGACCGTGAAAAAGAAGTGGAAAAATTCTGGGCGGAAAACGACATTTTTGAGAAAAGTATGAAGATTCGTGAAGGTTGTCCTACATACACCTTCTACGACGGACCTCCCACAGCTAACGGAAAGCCTCATATCGGTCACGTTCTGACCAGATGTATTAAGGATATGATTCCCAGATACAGAACCATGAAGGGTAATTTTGTTCCCCGTAAAGCAGGATGGGATACCCACGGACTTCCGGTTGAACTTGAAGTTGAGAAAGCTCTCGGAATTGACGGTAAAGAACAGATTGAAGCATACGGACTCGATC
>CALFPO010000054.1 GCA_937919165.1 uncultured Bacillota bacterium
CTACCTTTTTGAAAGCATACGGATCAAACACAAAAGGAACATTCCTTAAGTTTGGCTGCATAGCGCGCCCTCCGCACATATTGGCCATTTGATGACCGACTTTCATTTTTCCATCGCCATGTGTACGTTTGCCGTTGCCACACCATAGATCGATTGTTATATTTGTGTCGTTTGGTGTTTTCATCCATATTCCTGTACAGCCTAGCCACCACATTGCAACGTTTCCAAGCTCTACCTTTTCATTTTCAATGTCCTCCACAAGCCAGGTTCACCATTCTGGAAAGGTCTTGTTTATCCATTCTTCTCTTGAATAACCTTTCATTATTTCTGTCATATTCTGTCCTTCCTTATTTCTCTTCAATTATTACATAATGCTAGCCGTTATCTTTCTGTTGCAGCAATTATGCACAAATGTCAAAATACATCTTTATTCAATATCCTTTTTTAAAAAAGGATGCTCCTTTCATTTAAAGAAACATCCTTGATCTAAATTATATATATCTGAATGGTCTAGCTTCTATTTTGCAGCCTGCAATGCTGCAGCTACTGCAGCAATCAATGACTTGGAAGTCATGGTTGCGCCAGAGTATGCGTCAATCTCGGAGTTGATATCTTTGCCGACGAAGTCATTCAGATAGCCTTCATCATTGATGCACATATCGCCGACACCCTGAGTATCGTTGAATGCTACAACCTTGACTGACTTAACCTTGCCGCCTTCGATCTCGATATCGAATTCGTTTGTTCCGTGATAGCCGACTGCACTTACGTGGTAGATGTTTCCATCAACGGTAACCTGAGCCTTGTTTTCAGGATATTCGCCAGAGAATGGGAACATTTCTACAGCAGCTGAAGGAGATCCTTCTTCCTTGTTGTTTCTGTCGATTATTGCGCCGTTCTCTTTCGAGATGCCTGCAAAGGCTGTGAATCCGATAGCCAGAACAAGCGACAGGATGACGAGAATGATGTTTCTCTTTTCAACCTTAAGCTGCTTGTTGATGAAGAGCCTGTCGATCAATAAGGCCAACACATTGACGATGATGATGGAAATCACTGCACCCTCTGGATAGCCTGTGAAGAAACGGCAGAATTGGGTGATGATTGAAGCTGCTGCTGCATACATAATCTTGCCTGTCCTGCTTGTAGGGGCAGTTACAGGGTCTGTCAGCATGAATACGCCGGCAAAGGCAACACCACCAGCTGCGACTACAGCAAGCGGATAGGCAAACGATATGCCCTTAACTAAAGCAACGATGGATGCTCCCACAAACATCGTTCCAAGATATGTAGCTGGAATTACCCAGTCGATGACATTCATGATGGCCAATACGGCACCTACAGCCAGAATGATGACCGTGCAGGTTTCGCCCATGGCGCCAAAGTATGTTCCAACCAGCACTGAATCAAGTCCACCATAGGCATTGAGCACACGAAGCAATGTAGATGAATCGGTAACCCAATTCAGGATAGAGAGCCTTGTGGTGATGGTTGGCTGAGCAATGCCATCAAAGCTATAAACTCCGGCAAAAAGCAGAAGAACCAGGATTCTGCCAAGGGCAGCTGGATTCAGGATGTTCTTGCCGAAGCCGCCAAACAGCATCTTGCCGGCAGCTACCGCTACAGCTGTAGCTATTGCCACAACATATGGCTTAGTGTTGACTGGAACCGTCAGCACTAGAATCAAAGGTGTAATGAGTGGGAACGAAGAAGCAAGATGCTTCTTGATGTTCTTCTTGAAGATCAGTGCAAAGATTACTTCAATCGCAACTGATACAGCAATTGCGACAGCAAGCAGAATCAGACCATTGGTCAGAAACTGTGTGCCATAGCGCGATGCATTGTATAAGCCAAATGCCAACACTACAAGCAAGCCGATCATCAGCTTCAGCATGATGCTCTTGGTGTCCTGCTTGTTTCTGATAAATGGGGCTTTACGAACGGTATAATTCATCTTATTTTCCCCCTCTCACTAAGGCTTTTGCCTGTCTCATCTTTTCGGTCAGATGGATGCGGCTTGGGCAGGTATATGAGCACAGTCCGCATTCTACACAATCCATTACTTCAAGCTTCTTCAGCATCTCGACGTTTCCTTTTTCAAGAGCCTTATTGACGATAGCTGGCTGCAATGAACTTGGACAGTTCCTCAGACATGCGCCACAGTTCAGGCAAGCAATCTCTTCATATTCGCTATCTTCAAACAGCGATACGGCATTGACGATAGAGGTAATCGATATTTCATCAGACTCTACGCTATTGCCCATCATTGGACCGCCCAATACCAGATTGCTGTTAGGATTCTTGACGCCGCCACATGCTTCAATCAATTCCTTTACAGGGGTACCGATGCGGCATCTGATGTTTGCAGGATTGCTGATGTTGTCTCCTGAAACTGTAACGATCTTCTGATATGATGGATATCCGTTTGTTGCGGCATAAGCCAAAGCGATAGCGCTTGATGCGTTGGATACGATTGCTCCAACTTCAATTGGAAGCTTGTCATATCTCTTCTTCAGCACTTCATATACCAAAGTTCTTTCCCATCCCATTGGATAGACATCATTCAGTGCCTTGACTTCAATATCTTTGCTGTCGAAGAGGCCATTCAGCTTGGTGATCAATTCGCCATGGGTCTTCTTGATGCCGATGCAGCATTTCTTGGCATTCGATGCCTTAAGCATCAGCTCAACACCGAGCTTGAACAGTTCAATGTTCTCTTCGATGTTGGTGATATCAGAAGTGATGTAAGGTTCACATTCTACTGCATTGATGATCAATGTTTCACATTTGTCGGTCTGATACTTTAGATATGAAGGGAATCCGGCACCGCCCTGTCCCAGCAGACCGATCTTCTTCATGAAGTCGATGATCTCTTCCTTGGTGGAATTGAGGTCTATCTTGCCGATATCCTTTTTGTCGTCCTTGTGGTCATTCTTGATCACTACACAATCAGCTTCCTGATGATTAGTCGCAAGCTTCTTCTTGATCTCAACCACTTCACCGCTGCATGAGCTGTAGATTGGCACATAGAAACGATCGTCTCTTAATCCCAAGAGATCGCCGATCTTGACCTTGTCGCCCTTCTTGACCCTGCATTCAGCCGTGTGGCTTCCCACATTCATGGAAACCTCTACGATATCGCTGTCTATGCAGATGAGGTCTTTCTTTTCTGTCAGATCCTTATGGCCATTGATATGCAGATGCATTGGTCCTATAGTAAACGCCATAATTCTTTCCCCCTTAATGTCTGAATCTTCTTATGACTAGTTCGCTTATGTATCCCGTAATGGTACCGGCAACAAGCGACACGATAATTAACATTGGAAGCAAAGCCGCTATCCTGACTTGTCTATAAAGATAGACAACAGCCAGCAGCTGTCCGATGGAATGGAAGATAGCCGATATCATCGAAGTGAATCTTATGGAACAATTCAGTTTATCCATTACGATGATGGCCACGCTTGAAAGAAACAATCCACTCGCAGGTATCCAGAAAGATACACCGAATATCGTTCCCTTCAGCAGATTGCCGACAGTCAGCCTCACAAAGGCAACCATCAGCATTTCCTTTATGGAAAACAGCTTAAGCGACACCAATGAAATGATGTTTGCAAGACCAAACCTGATGCCGAACCCGACAGGCGGTATGAACAGATTCTCGATGATGTTTATCACTACGGCCAAAGAAGCCAGTACTGCAACATATATATAATTTCTATTCTTCATCTATTTTTACCACGATGTTGTTCGGCAGACAGATGATCGGTACAGGATTATCCAAGGATATCCATCCTGTATGGACACATATCTGATTGGGACATTCGACATCATAGGCCCTGACTCTTCCGTCCTTGACCTCGACATTGAAGTGTCCATAATCTCCTTCAAAGGAATAGCTGTTGTCTTCGTTGATGTCGAAGCTCTTCAGCAGGTCCTTTCCCTTATATACCGATACGCTTGTCTCTTCTCTGGTGATGCGGTTGTACAGATACAAAGCTCCCGCCAGCAGGACAATGATCAGGATAATCAGATACTCTCTCTTCTTCATTGGTCTTCCAATATAAACAAAGACCGAAATAAGAGGCTTATTTCGATCTTTGTGCAATTTGATTTTTTGAAGCTTATTGAGCTAATGTCAAGCCTTCGAATGAGTATGTAGCGTTGATTGTAAGCTCAGCGTTGTCTGTAACGTATGGAGCCAATTCTGGGCTAGTGTACTGTCCCATACCACCAACGTTGTAGATCTTAGTCATATCATAGCCTAACTTCTCAAGAAGAGTCATGCACTGTGATACACGGCCGCCTGACTGGCACATTAAGAAGATAGTCTTGTCAGTTGGGAACATTGCATGGATAAGATCCAATGATTCCTTGTATGTTGCAACTGGTTCAGCTGGTGATCCGCTGTAAAGCTGTGGAAGATCAGCACCGTTTGCATCAGCATTGAAGATAGCTGCGAAGTAAGGGATGCATTCGAAGTTCTTGAGGTGCTTCTTAGCATAGTCAGCATAGTCTCTCAAGTCGATGTATACAACATTGTCTAATCCTAACCAATCCTGGAGGTTGGTAGCGTTAACTGATGAACAATCTGCTGCATAAGATGTAAGTTCACAAGCTACTGGATCAGCGTCCTTAGAAGGAACGAAAGTCTTGCTTGTATCGCGAGGTTCAGGAATTGAATCTTCTCTTGTTACAACTGGCTCTGGTTCTGGTGTAGGTTCTGGTGTGCTGCTGCTGCATCCAACGATAGCGAATAACATTGAAGCAGCCAACAAGATGCTTAATAATTTTTTCATTTTATTCTCCTTTTATCCAGCAAAGTAGGAATCTGTTCCGTGATATTCAAAGAGTGCATTCAACATCAGGATGATGTTGTTTGTTGAGACTGATGATCCATCAAATGTATCAAGCGTCAGATTGCTTCTTCCTTCGCCGGCTGAGTAGTCTGCAGCATCAATGTCTTCTACAACCGACAAGGTCTTGATGTATCTATAGTCTTTGTCAAAGAAGAACGGAATGTATTCCTCTTTTATCTGAGCGTAAGTATTTCCGGCTGGAGTAGGATCGGAATCTCCCCAGAATCCGGCATTGTAGTGATCGTTCGAATCTCTGTCGAATGACAGGAAACGGATGGTCGAATCTTCTATATTCTTGCTGTCAGGAAGGGTCAGCTCAACATAGGCAGTCTGCCAATAGTTGACATCAGCGCTTCGGCATGTGCAAGAGATATAGGTTATCTGGTACTTGATGTAGTTTCTTGCCTTGTACTTGAAGTTTACGAAAGCGTAGAATTCATCAATTTCACGAGGTCCATTGATGTGGGTGATAGGGATTACCGCAACGACATTGGCCTTTGAGCCTTCGCCTAGGTTAGCTGATGTGTTCAGCCAATCGTTGATATTGTCGAGACTCAGAAGGGCACAGCCAGCCTCTGATCCTCCCTCAGGAGCCAATTCTCCCTCAGTGGCAACATCAGCGCCGGTGCATCCGGTACATGTAAACAGTGTGCATATCAGCAACAAAAACAAAACAAGTTTCTTCATAATTTCACCTTCATTAGATAATATTATATACAATTGATAATAATTTCACAATTATTTTTCACATTTTTGTCACATTTATTTTTACAACAAAAAAGGCCCATCTTGGGCCTTGATCGTATTCTATCTGGTGAGGTTCTTGTAGTCCTTGTAGGCCTCTCCTACCTTTTCTCCAATCTTGTTGTATGTATGATTCAAACCATCATAGATTATCGGATGAAACTTCTCCAGATCGACTTTTCCGTCGCTTGTGACACCTTCATCGACAGAGACGTTGAGGATGTCCGCAAACAGATGTCCAGTATCCTTGTCGTATGATTTCAATCGGCATTCTAGCGCTACAGGAAGCTCATTGAACAGCGGAGCATCGACCTTGCTGGCTTTGGCTGATGTGAATCCGCATTTTTCAACTTTCTCTTTCTCATCGTTTCCTGACACCATGCCAACATAGTCGCATTCATTGTGTTTTTCTGCTGTAGCGAATGCTACGGTGAAATCTTTTCTCTTCAGTATATTCTTGGTTGTCCTATGGCTTTCAGACAGGCATATCATGATTTCGTTTGTGTCCGATACGCCACCCCAGGCAGCCGTCATGGCATTGCAGGTATCATCATCGTTGTATGTGCCGATGACAAGCACAGGTTCAGGATATACTAGCGATTTTGGTCCGAGATCTATTCTCATTCCTTTTCCTCCTTATTCGGCAAGCAAGATGCCGATGAATATAAGTGCACAGCCAATTAGCTCCTTGATTGATAGCACCTGATGCAGGAAGATCCACCCAAACAGGGCACCAAACACCGATTCAAAGCTCATCAGCAATGATGCAAGAGCCGGCTCAATATCTCTCTGGTATCTGTTCTGGATAAGCTGCGACAAGGTTCCGGCAATAAGCGCTACATAAACCAGAAGATACCAGACGCCTTTCATCTGCACAAGCGATGGCTTTTCGAATGTGACCATGACGATGGTCGAAAGGATCGTAGCCGATATCTGCTGCACAATCGTGAACGATATGATGTCGACGTCGCTTATGTATCTGTCGATGATGATTATCATCAACGCAAAGCACATTGCTCCGCCAAACAGAATCACATCACCTATTCTTATTGTGAAGCCATCCTTTACGCACAGAAGATACATGCCCAAAAGGGCTATCATAACTGCCAGCCAGACTCTCTTTCTTGGTTTTCTGCCGATGAGAAGGCCCATGATTGGCACAAGCACTATATATAAGGAAATTATGAAACTAGCATTTGCTGCCGATGAAAGCTCTATGCCTTTCTGCTGGAACAATGATCCGAAGAACGCAATCACGCCAATGATTGATCCGGAAACGATGGTTTTCCTGTCAAATCTTGATCCGTTTTTGATGGCCAGAGGTATTAGCAGCAAGCCTCCGACATTCTTGAAGAAGACCACAGTAAAGGTTCCAAGTTCTCCCAGTATATTCTGAACCACATATGAAAGGCCCCAGAATACGGCAGCCATCAGCAGCATCATGCTTCCGATTGTTTTCTTGTTCATATGCTGTCTTTCTCTATCATCTTGCGGTATCCATCAACAATGACTGGACCAGCTGATGTTCCTAGACGTGATGCGCCAGCTTCAATGAACTTCAAGGCATCATCGATGTTTCTGATGCCTCCGGCAGCCTTGACTTTTATCCTGTCGCCGACACATTCCTTCATCAGGTTCACATCTTCAAGGGTAGCTCCACCTGTACCGAAACCGGTAGATGTCTTTATGTAGTCAGGAAGAACCTTCAGCGCAATCTCGCATAGCTTGCGCTTTTCATCGTCCTCCAGATAGCAGTTCTCAAAGATTACCTTGCAAGGTATTCCGTATCTGTGACAGATTTCAACCATGCGTTTCATCTCGTCTTCAATGTAGTCGTATTCCTTTGATTTCAGCTTTCCGACATTCACGACATAATCGATCTCTCCCGATCCCTTCTTTATGGCGTCCTCAGCCTCGAAGACCTTTGTCTCGATGGTGCTCTGTCCCAAAGGGAAACCGATGGCAGCTCCGCAAAGGACATCGCTTCCTTCCAGATATTTTCTGCATTGTTCAACCGGTGCGCCATTGATGGCTACCATCTTGAAGTTATATCTCTTTGCTTCCTCACAGAAGCTCTTGAAGTCATCGTCTGTTGCGTATGCCTTCAGCAATGTCTGATCTATCATCTTTGCCAATTCTTCAGCTGTCATATGGATACCTTCTTTCAACATCATTATTATAGCCCAAACATGAACACCTTTTTGGCTTCATGGCGTGGCGCCAACACAGGAAGTAACGTTTATGTAATATCAGGTGTTAATATGCGACAAAATTGCTGAAAGGAGGATGCTTGCCATGAAAGATATTGATACAACGTTGTCTATTGAAGAAGCTAAGGAAGACTTTCCTAAAGCCGCCAGAATGGCTGATATTTACGGGCAAGTAACGATATCGAAAGACAACAAACCCAAATATCTTCTTATCGACATAGATCGGAACCCTCAGCTAGAAATGACGCAAGAAGAAAAGATGGAATATTTAGGCAGAAAAATCCTGAAAGATCATTTGCCTGCTTTCAAAGAATTGGCAGAAAAATAAAAGACTCTGCAGATAACGCGTTCCGCAGAGCTTTTGTTTAATCTATTTATTCTTTAGCTATTTCTTGTTGCGCTTGTTTCTGATTGCCTTGACTACCTTGTATGCGACAAATGTCACAAGGGCCAAGAAAGCGATTGTCCAGATATTGTATGTGATGCCTATCAGCACATCCTCAAGCGAATGGATGAAGTTGCTGAAACCGTTCTTGAAGGCATTTCCTATTCTGGTGAAGAAGCTTTCGCTTGTTTCGGTGTACTGCTTGGTTTCACTGATGGTGATCGTTAGTGTCGAGTAGGAGGTAAGCAGATCATAGTTCTTCAGCATCGTTTCCTTGGAATCGATCTCATATCTTATTTCTGTTAATCTTGATTCTACACTCATGAGTTCATCAATGCTTTCGGCCTTCTTGTAGAACTCAAGAACTGTTTCCTCCTCAGCCTTCAATGATCTGATTCTTGCTTCAAGGTCGCTATATGCTTCGGTTACATCCGTGACTTCTTCGTTGTAGTGGGTAACGTTTCCTGATGTCTTTACGCCTTCAATGAAGCCGCCAAACTTGTCGGCTGGAATCCTGATGGTTGCTTCATATGTGCGTCTTGTGCCGTAGTTGTATATGGATGATGACTGTACATATCCACCGACGTTTTCGATATCTGACGCAAGCTTCTTGCATACCTCATCAAGATCAAATGTCTCCATCGACATCGAAGCATTCACAATCAGTTTCTTGTTTTGGGTAAGAACGCTGTTTTGTCCAGATATGCCTTTGCTTTCATTTGCTGCATAGGAGTATGACGATTCTTCGCTTCTTGGGGCAGCTCCTACCATTTCTGAATCATAACTTGCTTCATATACGGCATCTGCCGACTTGGCAGAACCTCCCATGCCCAAGAAACGCGGAAGCGCCGTTGCTACAATAAGCACGCATAGTCCAGCCAACGCAATTCTTCTTGCCCATACCCAGTCAAACTGGAGCTTCTTCTTTGCGGAAGAATGAGCTTCCTCTATATATTCATCTTTTATTTCGCCAATGGCGTCAATCAGCTTGTCTTGTTTCATCTTCTATCAGTCCCTCCTTTATCAGATGTTCCTTCAGCTTGTCTCTGTTTCTTTTCAGGATCATCTTGACCTTGCTTGCAGAGAAGCCAAATCTTGAGGCTATATCCTCTATGGAATCGGAATACCAATAACGGCACACAAACACCTTTCTTTCGCTTTCCTTGAGCGTTGCCAGGAACTCATCGATTGTCTCGGCCAACAGCTTTGTATCAAGTTCTTTTTTGATTGTCTTCTCGTCCGGTATGCATTCCTCAAGCTCATCCCACGATACAGGGATCTGCCCTCCGCCTCTTTTCTCCGCATTCAGGAAGCGCCATTTGTTGATGGCTAGTCTTCTTGTGATCTTTCCGATGAATGTCGAAAGGCATAGCGGATGGTGTGGCGGTATGGCTTCCCAGGTTCCAAGATATGTATCATTCACGCATTCGGCCGAATCTTCAATGCTATGAAGAATGCCGTTTGCGATCGAAAAACAGTAGTTTTCGTACTTGCTCTGCGTCTCCTTGATGGCCTGTTCATCCCTGTTCCAGTAAAGCTCAATGATTTCTTGATCTTCCATCTTCAACCTCCCTTCATCTATCTACTAAGCAATTTTTCTGTTTGGTCACAAAAATATATCATTATTTTCTCATTTACTCCTCGACAATTACAATGATGCTAAAATGATGGTGTTATCTAGAAATGGAGGATCGTTATGTTTCAACCAGACAAAAACCTTATAAGAGAGTTTGCTGAACTGGCCGTTCTTGTCGGCACCAACGTCCAGAAAGGACAGCCAATCCTGATCAACACCCCACCTGAAGCCTATGAGCTTGCCAAGGAATGCGCAAGAGTCGCCTATGAACACGGCTCTAGCAGAGTATACATCAACTATGGCGATGAGGATCTTGCTCGCATGAACTATGAATATATGACTACTGAAGATCTCTGCGAGATACCTGATTGGCAGGTAAGCAGACAGCAGTATCTCATCGACAAGAAATTCTGCATGCTGCACATCATCGCTGAAGATCCAGATCTTCTCAATGGCATCGATCCCGAAAAGATCAAGGCCGCATCGCTAGCCCGCATGAAGACCATGAAGAAGTTCCAGTACTACACCATGAACAACATTGGACAGTGGTCAATCATCGCCTATCCTAATCTGGCGTGGGCCCACAAGATGTTCCCAGAAGTCGAAGATGACGATGAAGCCATCAGAAAGCTTTGGGATGCCATCCTCATGACAAGCCGTGTTGAACTGGGCAAGACCGTTTCCAATTGGAATGTCCATAATGCCGAAATCAAGAATCATTGCGACAAGATGAATGAATATGGTTTCAAATCCTTGCACTTCACAAACAGCCTAGGTACCGATCTAACGGTTGGTCTGATCAAAGATCACATCTGGGGCGGCGGAAGTGAAGAGGCTCTTGGAGATTTCAGGTGCGAATTCCATCCAAACATCCCTACCGAAGAAGTATTCACCATGCCTGATCGCTACCATATCGATGGCAAGGTATACAGCACCAAGCCTCTAAGCTATAACGGCAAGATCATTCCTGCCTTCAATCTGACCTTCAAGGATGGCGTTGTCGTTGACTATGCTGCCGAAGAGAACATCGAGGTCCTCAAGACCATTCTTGATACCGATGAAGGCGCAAAGTCTCTTGGCGAGGTCGCACTGATATCATATGACAGTCCAATCTCAAATTCAGGGTTGCTGTTCTACAACACACTGTTTGACGAGAATGCTTCATGCCACTTGGCTCTTGGTGCCTGCTATCCTACAACCGTAAAAGGCGGTGCTGACATGAGCGAAGAGGAGCTATATGAGCTCGGCGGAAACAACTCCATGGAACATGTAGACTTCATGTTTGGCTCTGCTGACCTTACCGTTACAGGCTTGACCTATGACGGAGAAGAGATTGTAGTATTCAAAGAAGGAAACTTCGCATTCTGATCCAACAAGAAACAAAACCCTTATCTATACCTTATAATGTAGACAAGGGTTTTTATTTCGACAAAACGGAGGTATATACAATGAAGAAAATCTTATTGGCTTTGGCTCTAGCCCTGATGCTGACTGGATGTGCAACTGCCGAGAAGCTTACGGTTGAATCGCTTCAGCAGGCAACCTCAAGAGAGGATCTGGCCAAGAAGCTAAACTGCGACATCACCGATCTAAAGAACATCATCACCAATCTTGAAAATCTCTACAAGAATCTGCCTGAATCTTCAGATCCAAACAAGAAGGATACAGAAACGAAGTACACAAGAGATGGTGAAATATGCATTCCAAAAGAAGAGCTCATGACTTATATCGAAAAAATCGATATCACACCAGACAACTGGAAGGACATGTTCGAGATCAGAACATTTAAAGATGAAGATACCAACGCCTTTGGCGATGTAACCTATTCTTATGAATACACAAGACTTACTGTAAAAGATAATTATTGGTATGGCTATGTTGATTCGGTCGATATGAAGCTGCATGATAATGTAAACGACAAAGATGTTGTGCTAAGCAGCCTGTATCTTGAACCATACAGCAGCAACAGCTGGTATAATGGCGATACCTTCAATGAAGGAGACATCCTGTACAGCTATTATGATGAAGAGAATTATATGAGCTACTATTATGTCTTCGATATGGACAACTTCACCTGTACGCAAGCAATCGGTCATGTATATAAGGTCAACATTCCGGATGAATATATAGTTGAGCATAAATATAGCGATACCTATATCGAAACAGGCGTAAACTACTATTACATCGAGTCTGGTCAAGAAAGAACCGGATTCCTTCCTGTTGGCTCAGCTTACGACCTTGATTATCTATTTGAGAATTAGAACCAATATCTGCAACATTCAAAAAGCCATACCCAAGATTCACAAGGATATGGCTTTTCATTTGTATCTGATCAATATTCTTTCTACCAATATCGGCGCAAAGGCCAATAATGTTACGGAGACATTCAGGTAGATGTCTTCAGGAAGGAAACGGTAAGCCAGAAGGACGGTTGCCATGCTGACACAGCGTCCTAGCGAGAGGTAGGTCTCTTTTGCCACTACTCTTGCTGTCATTTCACCTTCATATCTTCCGATGATCGATGAAGATATATAGCTATAGGTGTTGTCATAGAAGGCTGCCGCAAAAGCGTTTAGGATACCGTATATGCAGGCACCGAGCGTGGTCGGCATATAGATCAGGAAGAAGGTTCCTGCCATCTTCAGCACAACGCCAAGCTTGAAGGTTCTGTTTATCATTTTCCTGTTCATCATATACTTCGTAGCATAGTATGCCAGCATCGATACAAACAGGAAAAGGGTCTGAAGTCTCGAATATATTCCGCCGCTTCCTGCTGCCCTATATACCAGCAGGTTTATGGTGTTCAAGCCAAGGCCATCTCTAAGGCCATAAAGGAAGACCGCAAGGTTGTGGTCGTTCCATTGCCTGTCGTTGCTTATCTTCAGGGATTCGATGACGCTGCTTCCTTTATCGGTAGAATGAGCATTTATTGTGAGTGCTATAAAGATGACAATGATGAATATTGCGATTATCACCATCAGCATCCTTCTGTATGCTTCCGTTTCGCTTGGCGATATTGCCAGAAGGAAACTTGCGAAGATTGGCGAGAATAGGCTGCCAAGATTATTGAAGACGCCGTTGTAGGAAAGGAAGTTCGCTCTTGTCTCGATGGTTGAGACTATCTGGTTGCAGGTGTTGGAACTGAAATAAAAGAAGCCTTCGCCGCTGCCGATGATGGCTGCCGCAATCAATACATAGTAGGCGTTTCTTTCAAATAAGGGGCCACTAAACAGCACATATGCCAAAGCTGCCGTTATGAGGAAGAGTCCAATCGCATAAGTGATGGTGAACGAGTGTTTCTTCACCATCCTGCTTCCCAACATGAAGAAGATCGGAAAGAGCCCTATTCTGACAATGATGTATAGGCTCATGATCGGAATGGAGTTTGTGTAAATGTACAGATAGACAGAGATGAAAGAAGACACCAGAGATGCACCGAAGTTGAATATTGTATTGAGCAGAATAGTCTTCTTTTCTAATTTTGACATCATCACTATCTTATATCTCTTCCAAGAAAAAATGCATCATAAGATGCATTCTTTTTGTTCTAGAGTTTATATTCGTATGCCCTGGTGAAATCTCCAACCGAGAACACCTTGACGGTAAGCCTGTCAAGATTATACAGACAGGAATGAAGGGTCTTGCTTTTGTCGTTGCCTTCTTCTGGATATTGGGCAATCAGGCTCATGAGCTTGGTTGCATATTCCTCGCTCATTCCTGCTGTTTCCGTTCTTTTCAGACCGGCTACGATCATCTCGTCTCTTGGACATTCACCATGGAAGATATCGTCTGCCGTCAGACGGTAGTTGGTCGAATGGTTGATATCCATGGTTACGAGCTTGCCATCAATCCATTCAATGATCTTCGATGCTCCACTCTTGTCCGATACCAGGATGTGGTTATCGGTTCCTGGCATTGGGTTCATGATGTTGTACTGATGAGCCAGGCCCACTGCTTCATCGACGTTTGCGCAATAGTCCAGCATCATTCTCATGAGAACCGGATGCAATACGCTCTTCTTGCCTGGTTCATTTGTCCTTATCATCTTCTTGCTGCAGACCCAGGCTTTCTTGTCGATTGTGTTGTATGTTATTGATCCGATTTCAGCCTTGCGATTCTCATTATCTGGTAGTTCTCCAGCAACCGTCAGTTCGAAATTCTCTTTTTCAGGATCAAGCTTTTCCTTATATGTATCGTAATCGATCTCGTTCCAGTCAGGATTGACCACTAGAGCCATGACGCTTACAGCCAAGCCCATCTCATTCATTCCGTCCATGCATACATATGGGGTCAAGACAAATGCCGAGAGGTCAGTAACGCCATCTTCAACAACGCCTTCATATATTGATCCATTCTTGAAGTCTAGCCATATGGCATCGGCAACACCGATCGATCTGTATTTGGCTTTGGGGTTGTTCATTCTGCAGATGACCTCAAGAGCCGTCATCGGATTTGATCTTTTGTTGTCTTTGTAGTGACGATAGTCGTAGTTTCGACAGAAGATGTGTTCACCTTCATGATTCTTGGTGAAGAATGTCGAACAGCCAGGATTCAGCAAAGCCTCAAATTCCGAAGAGAGATTGTAGTAGTCCCAGGTGCAATCCATTTCATACAGCATGCCTTTTTCATCGACTCTCTTCAGAGATTCGACGCTCTTGATCTGCTGTTCGTCTGTCAGGTAGATATGTGGATTCATTTTAGTTTCCTCTAGTCGCTAATGCTTCTTTCTTTTCTTTCTCGATATCTATGAAATACACCGTCACAAGCATCAGTACCAGAACTACGCATGGTACCCAGCCAATCAGTGAACAGATGGTTGTCTTGGTTGCCAAATTCTGGTTGGCCTTGAGCGCTTCATCAAAGCCAGCAGCCGCCAAGGCAAAAGTCATGCCCTGCGATACCAGCGCTTCAGCTACCTTTGAAGCAAGGTTGTCGCCTGTCGATACCATGGCGTCAAGTCTTCGATGGTTCTGTATCTCGATGACGTCAGAAATGTTGTTTCTATTGGTGTTGAACATGATGAAGGTAATGGTTGCGCCGATGCCAACACTGATGGCGTTGATATAAACAAATACTGGCGAATACGGATTGATGATGAAAGGTATCTTTCCTATTATCTGAATCAGAATGCCGGCATACATGGTCTTCTTTCTTCCCAGCATTGCATCAAGCTTTGGTGTCAGGAAGGAAACGATTACCGATACCACCAGATAGGCAGCCAATATTGGCGTTGCCTTGGAGCTGGCACCAAGAATATATGCAGCATAGTAGGTAATCGAAGACATTATCAATGTATTGCATATGCCATATCCCATGATATAGAACATGTTCCAGATCCAGGATTTGCAGCCAAACAGCATCTTGTATGTCTCGACGATCGTGGTCTTCTCTTCGTGCTCTTCGATCTCCTTTACTCTTTCCTTTGTGGTGAAGTAATGGATCAGGCAGCCGATGATGCACAAAGCACCCATGAATAATGCAGACTTGAACAAGGCAGCTGCATCGCCTTTGCCGATGATGGCGTTCTTTTCCTGCAGACCGCCAAACAGTTTGACGATAGGCGTTACCGCAACCGAACCGATACCGGAACCGATGCATCCGCCTAATGACCTATAGGCATTGATCTGCTTTCTGTCATTGTCATCTGAGCTTGCCAGTCCGCCCATGCCGTTGTATACGATGCCTCTGAAAGTGTTGGCGATTTCATATACGAAGAAGATCGCCAGATTCATGAAGATTGCAATCTTGGTCGATACATTGAAGTCGGTGAAAAGCAGCACCATGCCGAGCGCCCAAGGAACCGCAATCCAAAGCAGGAACGGACGGATCTTTTCGCCCGATTTGAATTTGATATTGTTGGCCCATACACCAATCAGTGGGTCATTGACCACATCCCAGATTGTGCCGATGGTCATCATCGTTCCGGCCGTCAGCATTGGAACCTTCAGAACGTTGGTCAGGAAGATCAGATAGTATAAGCTCTTGAAATTGAATACGATGTTTGCCGAAGCAGAGTAGCTCATGAAACCTAGCTTCTCGCCAAGTCCCACGGTTTCTTTGTTTTGTTTTTTCATGTTATTTTCCCCTGTTGTTGTCGAAATAAGTATATCTTATGGTCTATTGTCTAGTCATCCATATCTTCATAAGCAGCCAGCCCCTTCTTGACTTCGCTTACCTGATCACCGTGCTTGACCTGCGTCATGGTTACAAACGAAAGCAGCACGAAGAAGGCTGAGTAGATGAACAATACCTTATAGGATATGAGTCTCATCAATGTTCCAGAAAGGATTGGCGTGATGATCTGTGCAGCCATGCTGGCAGAGTAATAGTAGCCGGTGAACTTGCCGACATCAGATCCCTTGCACATCTCAACAACCATCGGAAGCGAATTGACGTTGATGGCTGCCCAGGCAAAGCCGACGATGGCGAAGCTGATGTACATGATTACGTTTATGGTCTTGAAGATGCTGGTGAATACCGCACCGAGCGCAAAGGTTATCGAGAGGACAACCACGCCGGTCATGATGGTCTTCTTGCGTCCGATCTTCGAGGCAATGTTGCCGATCGGAATATAGGAAACGATGGCACCGGCAGTCGCTACCAGCAGACATGTGCTTGCGCCGCCAAGACCCTGTCCCATGACTACCGATACATAGGTCGTGAACCAGGTCGTTACAGCATTATAGCCGATGAACCACAAGGCAATCGATGCCAGCAGGAAAGCCAGCGATCTCTTGACGTCTGATGGAAGCTTCTCGCTTCCTGATCCGTCATCTTCAGCAAGATTCCATTCCGGATGTTCCTCTTCAAGCTTCTTGTTTTCGGCCGTCAGGGCAGGTTCCTTCACAAACAAGAACAGCAATCCTACCGCCACAAACATGATGGCAGCTACCGTTATGAACAAGGTCTGATAGTTGACGTGCTCGACCCCTACTGTCTTGGAGTTTGGATAGAGGACAGCCGCTACACCGAGATAGATGATGCCGCCTACCGCACCCATCAGGTTGATGATGGCGTTGGCCTTTGAACGTAATGGTTTTGGCGTTACATCAGGCATCAAAGCGACAGCCGGAGAACGATATGTTCCCATGGCTATAAGCAGAATTCCCAGAACCACGACAAACGATATCATCGATGCCTTGTTCTGGGTTCTGAAGTATGAATTGTCCAGAATAGGCAGAACATTCATGGTGATGATGGCCAGTCCTGTTCCAAACAGGATGAACGGCATTCTCTTGCCGATCTTGGTCTCTTTCTTGTCGGAAAGAGAACCAAACAGCGGAAGCAGGAATAGAGCCAGCACGTTGTCGGCAGCCATGATGGCGCCAGAATAGGTTTCGTTCATGTGGAAGGTGTTGGTCAGAATCAATGGCACGATTCCGTCATACATCTGCCAGAAAGCGCAGATCGACAGGAAGGCCAACCCTACAATGAAGGTCCTCTTGATGTTCAGTTTCATAAGTTCTCCTTGTTATTTGGGTATGAATGAATCAAAGATATATTGCTGATAGTATTTCTTCGCATACTGCATATCCTTTTCGGATTTTATGGTCCAAGCTACGCATTCACCCTTAAAGACCTTGGAGATGATGCGGAAGGACAAAGAATGCGAGCAGATGTCGTAGGCGCAATAGTCTGGTTTGGTCCAGAAGTTCAACAGATAGTTTGAACAGAACAGCTTGATGAAGAATCCGCCCTCTGCTTCCTTGTCAGGAAACATGTTGTAGGCCAATTGGCCTCTGATTATCTCAGGATGGCTCTTTCTTAGATGTCTTACAACCAAAGGATTGAATGATTCCATGGTGTAGTTGCGTTTGTAGGTCTTGAGCAGCTTGATGGCCTCTTCGCAGGTCCTTATGCAGTCGCCCTCAGGCTTGATCTCCACCACCAGTGGCGTATCTTCCTTTAGAAGGTCCAGTACATCCTTGAACAGCGGGATTCTTTCGTTGGTATCCAGAAGCGGATATTGCTGAAGCTCTTCAAAAGTGCAGTCAGTCAGTTTCTTGTCGATTCCGCACATTCTCTTGAGCGAGGCATCGTGGAACACCACCAGCTGATTGTCGCTTGTGAGCTGGACATCAAGCTCTGTCCCATATCCGTTGGCGACAGTTCCTTTGAAGGCCTCAAGCGAATTTTCGGGAATATCCTTGTTGTTGAACAGTCCACGATGGGTTAGATAGACCTCCTCAAAGGAAACCATCTTCTTTTTTCTTTCCTTATCCAGATTCGGCATGATCATATACAAATACGCCAAGACAAGGATTATGATTACAATCAATATGCTCATCCTAATCCACCAAGGTTATGCTGTAAGATATCTTGAATTCCTCTTTTGCCTTAAGCATTACCATTCCTCTCCTCTTCTCGAAATCGACACCTTCTTCAGGATCGGGTGTGATCCATGGCTCAATACACACAAACGGCGCAAATGGTGACCATACCGCAAGGATATCGTAGCCCTCAAAGTCCAGACGCAGATGATGTCCGTTTGTGTTCAGTACTGCGCTCTTGAATGGATTTGGATCATATTTATAGGTGTGATATTTTTCGAATAACTCATTATTTACTTCTAATGTTTCTTTCTCATCGAAGGTGATGTACGTATCAACGAAGTCTTTCGGACAGTTGAAGGCAGGATGCAAGCCAAAGCCAAAAGGCATGACTTCATCGTTCCTGTTGACGATGCGATAGCTGATCACTACGCTTTCTTCAACCAATCTGTAGTTCACATACAATGAAAAGCTATATGGATACTGCTTGATGGTTTCTTCGTTGTCTTCCAGCACAAGCGTCAAAGAATCATCATCCTGGTCCACCAAGGTAAACTCGCTATTGCGGGCGAAGCCGTGGTTACCCATCGGATATTCTTTTCCATATATGATGTTCTTCTTGTCTTTGGTGGATGATACCTGTGGGAAAAGGACAGGATTTCTTCCTGCCCAGTATTCCTTGTCTCCTTGCCAGAGATATTCGTATTGATTGTCTGTTCTTCTGAAGCTGTGCATCTCTGCGGCATGCGTATCTACACACAGCTCAACCTTTTCGTTTCTTATCGTATATTTCATCTTATGCCCCTATATAGAGTAGTTGCCCTTTTCATCAATGCTGAGATGTGATTTGTAGAAGGCTTTCAAGGCTTCGATCATATACTCGACATCCTTGGTTCCGGCCGTCTCTACTGGCGAATGCATTGCCCATTGAGCTAAGCCAATATCTATCGACATGATGGAGACGTGAGCAGTAGATAGATTGCCTAAGGTTCCGCCACCTCTGATGCCCGTCTTGTTGGCGTAGTTCTGGAACGGAATCTTGTTGTCGCTCAGCAGCTTCTTGAAGATCGCTCCGCTGAGGCTGTCAGTGCAATACGATTGTGCTGCATTATATTTGACCACTACACCGCCATTTAGCTTAGGCGAGTTGTTTGGGTCGTAGAGCTCAGGATGGTTTGGATGCAGGGCATGGGCGTTGTCGCAAGACAGCAGGATGCCATGCTCTATCAGTCTGTCATAATCAAGCGACAGATCTTTGCATATCCTTCTGATGATGCCTTCCATGAAATCGGAATCTGCTCCCTGTCTTGTGAGCGATCCTACCTCTTCATTATCGAAAGACAGATAGAGGTTGATGTTGTCATCATTGAAATTGTCCACAAAGCCCATCAATGATGTATAGGCACATTCAAGATTATCCAAGTGTCCTTGGGTTATGAATTCATCGTCCTTGCCCCATACATATCCTTTGTCCAATGGATAAAGGTAAAGGTCAAAGCCTAGGATGTCGTTCTTGGAAACCTTAAGCTTCTTGGCCAGATAATCATTGAAATCGTATTTCTCATCAAGCGACACAATCGGAACCATATCAACAGCCACATCAGGAATCTTCTCTTCGATGTTGTGATTCAGATGTGGAGCCATAGACGGAATGATGCAGAAAGGCTTGTCGTCGATGAAATTCCTGCAGGCAATCTTGTCTTTTCTCTTGACTATCACTCTGCCAGCCAGAGATAGTGGGCGATCAAACCATGGACGTCTCAATATGCCGCCATATACCTCAACATTCAGTCTGATGCCGTTAGGCGTCTTGATGATTGGATTGGGCTTCAGCTTGAAGCTTGGACAATCGGTATGTGATGCAGCGATGTGGATTGCTGGATCGTTCAGCTTCTTGCCTACAGCAAAGGCAGCGATGCTGGAATCGTTTCTTGTCACATAGTACTTCTTTCCTTTGACAATCTTCTTTTCTTTCAATGGCTCATAGCCGTGTTCCTCCAAGATTGTCTTGATGTTGGCTGTTGCGCCGAAAGCCGTTGGGCTTGCGTCGATGAATTTGATCAGGTCCTTTACCATTTCATTCCTCCATAATCAGATATTTTCTCTTGAACATATCCTGTTCCTCTTTGCTGATCTTCAATCCGTTGCGGATGAAGTTTTCTTTTGTTCCCCATGTTTCGTATACCTCATCGAACAGAGCCATGACAAACGATTCGTCAGCTGAGAAGACTCCTCTCACTCTCTCTGCTACGTTCTTGTTCATGATCAGTCTGACTATCCAGTAGAGCCTGTTGGCCTTCCTGTGTGCAACGACATTCGTATAGAGATAGTCATCGATGATGGTCTTGTCGTCTATATCAAGCAGAAGATAGATGACAAAGGCGATAACGCCTGTCCTATCTTTTCCTTGTGTGCAATGGAACCAGATCGATCCGTCCTTCGGATCATGGTCCATGATGTGTCTGATTATCTTCCGGACATTCTCAAGTTTCTTGTCCTGAAGCATCTCGTGATAGAGCTTGACCATGTCAGGTATTATGCTTTCTGGATCCTTCCAGAACTGCGACTGCGATTCCTGAGTCAGGCCTGGTGCATGTTCCTCATAGAAAGGTTCAACGATATGATTGATTCCTTCGGCTATGATGTCGGGCTTCTCTTCAGCTTCTTCTTTGGTTCTGACATCGATGACTGTATCAAGATGATATTCATCCTTTAGATACTTTATGTCTTTTCTGTTCAGGCCGCTGAAGAGGTCTCCACGCAAAAGAAGCTTTTCCTTCACGCGACCATCTATCCCCATGTCTCTAACGTTCTTTTTCTTATGTAGTTTTATATTCTTAAGCATCTATATATATTCTATCTAAAAAACCGGTTAGATACCGGTTCTTTGTTTGAAATCATTGATGCTGGCTTCAATATCTGGATGGCTCGAAGATGCTGCGAAGCTGTTGACGTTCTTGTTTCTGTCGCCAAGCTTCTCGATTATGCCGGCTCCGCCGACACAGCCTCCTTCACATATCATCCCTTCTATGAAGTTTCCTTCCAGCATATCCTTGGTCTTCTTCAGTAAAGCGATTCGGCAGCTTTCGATGCCGTTGCAGGTCTCTGGCTTCAGTTCGAGAGCGCTATTTATCTCTTTGAGACCTTCTCTCATAGCTTGTGTCAGTCCGCCTGAACGGGCAAATATTCTGCCATATTCCGATGCATCATTTAGTTCCATCTCTTCAAGACTCTCCAGATTGATGTCTTTGCTGTCGAATAGCGCAAGCAGTTCCTCGAAGGTCAAGGCAACATCGACATAATCCCTGACGCTTTCTTTTCTTACTTCAGCTTTCTTGGCTGTGCATGGTCCGATGAAGACGATGCGGCAGTCTTCGTCCCTCTCTCTAATTTCCTTGGCAATTGTTGCCATAGGCGAAAGGTTATGAGAAAGCAGATCCTTGAACTGCGGGAAGTTCTTCTCTACATAGCTTACAAACGCTGGACAGCAGGATGACATCACAAAGCCTTTCTCATCCAGTTCCTGCGCTTCGCTTCTTGCCACCATATCGGCTCCAAGAGCCGCTTCCACAACATCATAGAAGCCCAGCTTCTTGAGTCCGGCGACAATCTTTCCAACACCTATTCCTTCCAGCATATTGACGATTGCCGGAGCGATCAGCGCGTATACCTTGAAGTTTATGTTGCTTTCGCTCTTGATGATATAGTCGATCGCATCAAGTATGTATGACTTATCCATGATGGCACCAAATGGACATTGAGATATGCAGGCTCCACAGTTGATGCACTTCTCTGGATCGATATGAGCTGCCTGCTCCTCGTTGGCAGAAATGGCTTTGACAGCACAGGCATTCTCGCACGGTCTCTTGCGATTGATGATTGCAGTATACTGGCAAGCCTTGGCACAGGCTCCACAGTTCACGCACTTGCTCTTGTCGATGTGGGCCTGATGGTTCTCGTCAAAATAGATCGCATTCAGTTTGCAGGCATCTTTGCATCTTTGCGCCAGACATCCACGACAGGTGTTGGTGACTTCATATCCGCCGATTGGGCACTCATCGCAAGCGATATCGATCACCTCGATGATGTTGGGGTTGGCGCGATTGCCGCCCATAGCCAGCTTGACTCTTTCCTGAAGGATAGCTCTTTCCTTATATACGCAGCATCTCATTGTTGGAATCTTGCCAGGTATTATCTTCTTAGGAATATCAAGAACGTTCTCGACCAGGTTTCCTTCCCAGGCCTCCTTGGCCACTTCCTTGAGAACCTGATACTTGAGATACTGTATTCGTGTTTCAAATTTAGGCATATAGTTTCTCCAATCCTTGTTCATTCTCAACAATCAGTCTCTGCAGCAGATCGCTTTCGTTCTTTTTTCCCTTGACTGATTGCGATGCCGCTAGGATCGGCAGCCAATTAAGAACGTCCCTGTGGTTGCATCCGCTCCTGTCGCAGAATTTCTTCAGATATTTCTTCGCTCTCTTGTTCTTGCCTTCCAGAAGGAAAAGCAGAAAGGTTCTGGCAGCGTCAGCCTCGACGTTGCCCTGGGTGGCGTGTGACCAGTCAATGATGTATGGCCTGCCATCTTTGTCGATGATGACATTGGATGGATTATAGTCGCCATGACATAGGCTGTTATGCCTTGGCGTGCTTTCGATGCGGTTATGCAGATCATAGCGCAAAGTTGCGGAAAGATCTGTCTGTGAGATCTTGCTGTTCATCTTGTCGCGATGCTTCTTCAGCTGCGGGCATCTTCTGCTTTGCATATCTATCTGGATATCCACAAAGCGATCAAGGTATTCATCTTCTTTGTCTGGATTTGTTTCAAGCAACTCCTCCATCGTCACTCCATCGATGCGTTCCATGACAATAGCCCATTGTCCGTCAATCATCGTAACCTCAAGAAGACGAGGAATGTTCAGTCCTGTCTCTTCCACCCTTGCGTGATTGAGCGCTTCGTTTAAGATGTTGCCTTTGTTGAAAGATTTCTCAAAGACTTTGTAGCATCTGTTGTCGATAACGTATACTTCCTTGTTCTTTCTTGTTGCGACTATTATCTTTTCCATGATTGTGCTCCTAATTGAAATGTATCACATTTTTTGCTTGTTTAAAAAATTAAATTCTTCACAAATGTATTTTTCTATAACTTATATTAAAATAGGGTCAAAGAGGACTAATCTATGGCTAAAAATGTTGAAATAATGGCACAGCATATCGAGGCGCAAGCCGATATGTTCGATAGGTATGCCAAGGGTCTATATGAGAAATGTCTATCGATCCTTGAAAGGCATGGTGCAGGGAAAAGGATAAGCAAGGTCTTCCTGACGGGATGCGGCGATTCGTATTACGCCGGGATGTGCGTCAAGGATTTCTATACTCTATATACTGGCCTTCATACCGAACCGCTTGAGGCCTTAGAGCTTTCAAGATATGTTCTTCCTTATGAGGTAGATGAACACAGCCTCGTAGTATCGATATCTGCATCAGGGTCGGTCGCAAGAACAGCCGAGTGCGCCATCAGAGCGGGCGAAAAGGGTGCTCTTTCTATCGGCGTAACCACCAATCCAAAATCCCGTCTGGCAGAAGTTTCTCCAGAGCTTCTCTATATCGAACTAGAAGAGAATCTTGGACTAGCGCCTGGTACCCAGTCATATTGTGCATCGCTGCTTTCTCTTTATTGCCTTGGCATGGCTTTGGGAAAGACATTAGGAAAGCTGAGTGATGAAGATATCGAAAAGATGTTCAGCAAGATGTCTTCGCTATCAAGCGCCATGCGCATTACAGCTCAACGAAATTCAAAACCTATAAGAGATTATCTTGAAAGATACTTTGATGAAGAAAAGAAGACATCCATCAAGATGTTCCATATACTCGGCAGTGGACCTAGCGCCGGTACCGCAAACTTCGGCGTCATGAAGCTTCTTGAGGCAGCAGGATTCGATTCCCTTGCCCAGGGCGTTGAAGAGTGGGCTCATTCGCAATACTTCACTACCGCACCAGACATTCATACCATTGTGCTTGCCCAGAAAGGCAAGAGCCATGAAAGAGCTGTCGAAATCCTTTCAGCCATCAAGGTCAAGGAAGGAAACACGATCATCATCGGCGAAGAGAATGATGTTGAACTTTTAAACAAGGCCGATTTCTACTTTCCGATCTGCGGCGCAGAAAACATCGATGAGGAATTCTCAGGACTTCTCTATTGTGTTCCTCTTGAGCTTATCGCCATGCATATAAGCGACATCGTTGGACATTCAGGCTTCGACTTCGAAAACAAGCCGTGGGTCAAGGAAGAGAACTTCAAGCAGATATTCCATTCAAGGATCGTGAAACTGGAGGATGAACAATGAGCTCTAACTATGCAAAAGCACAAAGCACAAGATTCAACAGATATTCAAGAAGCATCCAAACAGAAAAGATTCTTTCGCCAAAAGGCCTGGTGGCTGTTGTGGGCGTCAAGACAAAGCCGCTGTATGACCTTGAGGAAACGATTGAAAACGCAATAGATGAAGCCAAGCAGTATTATGATGCTGGCATCAGAAACATCATGATCCAGAACGTAAAGGATGTACCATTCCTCGATTCCGGAAACATCGAGACCATATCCGCAATGACCGCCATCTGCCAGAGCATAAGAAAAGCCATGCCTGATGACTGCATGTTGGGCCTGAGCATGATGAAAGACAATGGCGAAGCGCTGGTTGCTGTCGCATCCGCTACATCTATGGACTATATCCGACCTAAGTGCTATGTTGGATCGGTTGTTTCTCACGACGGCGTCCATAACGGCATAATCAATGAGGTTCTGGAAACAAGGACAAGGCTGTCTTCAGATGTTGAAATCATTCCCGACATCTTTGACCGCACCAGCACCAAACTTGGCAACACCAGCCTTGCGGAAGCCATATCCTGGGCTACCAGCTTCGGGCTTTGCAACTCTGTGATTCTTACAGGCAAAAGCTTCAAGGAATCTGTAGCCATGGCAAAAGAGGCAAGAGCTGCCTTCCCTGATCTATATCTGTATCTTGGTGGAGGAGCCAATCACAAAAATCTCAAAGAGGCTTATGAGATCTTTGATGGAATCTTTGTCTCCTCATGTCTCAAAGATTCTTCCAATATGACCGGCAAGCTTGATAAAGATAAGCTTGAGGCCTTCATGGACATATACGAAAAAATAGCTCGTTAGAGCTATTTTCATTTCACTGCGATTGCTTCGATTTCGACATTTGCACCCTTAGGCAAATTAGCTACCTCAAAGGCTGCTCTTGCGGGATATGGCTCCTTGAAGAATTCGCCATATACCTCATTCATGGCTGCAAAATCATTTATGTCCTTGAGAAGCACCGTTACCTTGACGACATGGCTCATGTCGCATCCGGCTTCCTCAAGGATGTTTTTGATGTTGGTCAAAGACTGTCGCGTGTTGATTCTGATGTCGTCATCAGAGGCAAACTGACCTGTCTTGTAATCGATAGGTATCTGTCCGCTTACATAGATGGTGCCATTTGCCTCAATGGCTTGCGAATATGGTCCGATGGCCTTTGGGGCCTTTTCCGAATTGATTGCTTTCATATTTTCCTTTCCTACTGTTTGGCGAATCTGATGAACTCTTCTTCGCACTTGTTCAGGCTTGCCAGTATCTTCTCGGAGAATTGTCCGCATTCTCCGTTGTTGATCATTTCCATGGCTGTTGTTCCTGCTACCTTGTCCTTATATGGCCTTTTGGATGTCAGGGCATCAAAGCAATCCGCAATTGAGATTATCTGGGCAGATATTGGAATCTCTTCACCCTTCAATCCATATGGATATCCATTGCCATCCCATCTTTCATGATGGTACAGACAGATGTCTGTGCTGACTTTGAGATACTCGCTATCCCAATAGTCCTTCATTCCGTCAAGGAATTCGGCGCCTTTTTCGCAATGGGTCTTCATTACTTCCCACTCTTCTGGCGTAAGTTTTCCTGGTTTCTGCAGGATTGAGTCAGGTATGGCTATCTTGCCGACATCATGAAGAGGTGAGGCGTTGGTCATGACCATCAGCTTCTCTTCATCTATGCCGTATTCCGGATAGTCGATCATAATCTGTTTGGCAAGTACCTTGGTATAGAATTTCACTCTGTTTATGTGCTCTCCGCTTATTGCGTCGCGGCTCTCTACCATGTTGCCCATCAGTTCCATGATGCCAAAGTTCATCTTTGATATGCGCTTGTTGTTTTCACGCAACTCATGAGTTCTCTCTTCAACCTGCTTCTCCAGCTGCTTTTGAATGGCCTGTTCCTTGAGATATTCCTCATTCACATCCAAGAAGCCGACCGCTACGTGCTGGTCATCGGTACCTCTGATCACCTGCATCTTATAGAAGCGGTTGCCGTCACGTGCGTCGGTATATACGACCGATATTTCATTCTTCTTTGCCAGATTATCGACAATGTTCTTCTTGCGGCAGATTTCACGTACCTTTTCCTTATCGCTTTCAAGCACATATGCATCGATATACTTTTCCATCGATTTCGAGAAATCTCCGTTTTGCGGAATATCCTCGAAGTGCCTGTTGTGCTTGTATGCGATATAGGTGTCGTTTTCAAGATCGACATAGTAGGCAGATGAGTAGTTATCCACAAACAGCTTGATGAAGGCTTTCTGTTGGCTGTATGCCTCTTCCAATCTGATGAGATCCTGTCTTACCATGACTTCGCGATCGATGTTTCTGAGTCCGGATATGAAACCTTTAATGTTTCCATCTTCATCGGTTTCCACAGCCGCATACTTCAGCTGATAGTAATGCTTCTTGTCGCCGAACTTCACCTTGAAGTCGATGTAGTAGGCCGGATCCTTCTTCAGGTGCAGCAGAATCATCTCTCTTCTGCTGAAATTGTAGAAGTTTTCCTTGTCTTCATCATCTACACAGTATTCCATCAGAAGGTCGTATTTTTTTGTGATGCTTTTTTCGGTGTTGAATCTTGGAATATACTTCGATATCTCTTCGCTCGTTCTGTATGATGTCGAGGTATCGTCTTCTTTTCTTTCTTGCACGCGCACATAATCAAGACATTCGAAATCGTTCGAAAGGTTCTTGATAATGCTTAGGACTTTTTCTTCTTCTCTCTTGCGCTCTTCAAGCTCTAGCTTGGTCCTTATTTCTTCATTGATGTTCTTGATGCCGATGACAAAGGCATCTTCGGACATTGAGCTGGCTTTGCAGAATTTTGCGCGGTAGTAGACAGGTTCATTCTGCTTGGTGTTGATGAGATAGTCATAGTAGAAGAATCCATCTTTCTTCAATCTGTTGAGGACGTTCTCACACGCAAATGTTTCCATGAAGCCTTTTTTGTCATTGACGATGTCTTCTGCGATATCGTCGTTTACGCGTTGGCTGTATCTGCCGGTCTTGAATGAACGTTTCACGTCATCTGCATAGGATTTGCTTACCCTCAAGGTCCTGAAGATATCGCTTTCTCCATCTACCATGAAGACTGCATCATAGTCGTCATTCAGGATATTCTCGAATTCCAGATTCTGTATCTCTTTTCCTTTAACCAGATTGATGTAATAGATATATAGAGAGATGGTGAATCCGACGCAGTTGAAGGCATAGCCTGTAAAAGCCTGTGCAATACCAAACAGAATGATTGCTATAGGATACAAGGCCATCGTCACATTCATCTTTCTGCTGAGCTTCTCCTTGGCAAAGTATGCTCTAAGTCCGGCTCTGATGCAGGCTCCTACAAGGTAGGCAAAGTTCGTCAGCATCGTCACGTAATGCAGATCGCCTCTTTCGTATTCGCCGGCTTCATTGATGAAAAAGCACAGATGATTGATTGGAGCGGTTATGATCAGAACGGATACAAGCACAATCGGAATCAACATAATGATTCTTCCAAGAATATTCTTGCTTAGCTTTGTCTCTCCTTCTTCTTCCTGATAGATGAACCAGAAATATGGAGCTATCGTTGTAGCCAAGAAATATATCATGTTGACCAGATATGATGTCCATATCGGAAGCTTGCCGGAATATTCCAGCATAGCCCATGAAGCATCAGATATGATGATGATCAGACACGAAACAAAAAGCGCAATGATGTTGAAATTGGTCTTTGCGCCTATTTTTTTGTCATATAGTAGCGTTGAGATAAACAGGTACAGCAAAATGGATAGGCAGGATACCTGCAGTTCCAAATAAGTTACGGTGCCAAACAAACTGAGCTTCAACATACCTGTTACCTGTCCTTTTTAGTCCTTGCGTTCGAAATACTTCTTGAATTTTACCGACAGCATGGTTATATCATCGAACTGCGGTGCGCCTTCATAGAATGCGTCGACATCCTCTTTGATGTGGTCGATAAGGTTCATGGCATTATCTTCCTTGTGCTTGTTCAAGGCATTCTGCAGACGGTCGTTTCCGTAGAGCTCCTGATTGACGTTTGTTGCCTCAACTACGCCATCGGTATAGATGAATATCTCATCTCCCGGTTCAAGGGTAATTGTCTGTCTCTTATAGGCAATGCCTTCCATTCCACCCAGCACGAATCCGGCTGGTCCCTGCAGGAATTCGAAATCGCCATTCTTTCTTCTGATAAGCGGTTTGTTATGTCCAGCATTGGAATAAATGAGTTCGCCTGTTTCGGTATTTAGGCATCCCATCCACGCCGTCACAAACATGCCTGCATCATTGCCATCGCAAAGGTTGAAGTTGCCGTTGGTGAAGCAGTCTTCGATGGCGATGCCCGCGGTTGCGTAGGTCTTGAGGATGGATTTGGCCTTCATCATGAACAGAGCAGCAGGAATGCCTTTTCCTGCAACGTCTGCAACAAGGAAAATGAGTGTATGTCTATCCAGCAGATAGAAATCATAGAAATCTCCGCCTACTTGCTTAGCGGGATCCATAAGGGCGTAGATATCGAATTCTTTTCTGTCAGGATATGGCGGGAAGACTGAAGGCAATGATGATGCCTGGATATCTTTTGCATACTGCAGTTCATCATCGATACGCTTGTTGGCCTGATCTATCAGATCCTTCATGGCATCAACAGTCGTGTTGATGGCGGTCGAAAGCGAATCGAATTCAGCAGTATTTCTGATGTTGACGACAGTGTCAAGGTCGCCGCTTGCGATCTTCTCCAGCGACTTGTCGATGCTCTGAACCTTATCTACGATCAAGCCTTTGATCATGAAGTAGGTCAGAACGAAGAGTCCGCCGAATACAATCGTTTCAAGATATATGTTCAGATATGTAGAAAGTTCCTTGCTTTCAGATATCTCTTCTTCGGTCATTGTAGAGAATATCGTGTATCCCTCTGTAGTGGTATACATGAAGTAATAGCTCTCGTCGTTGATGTCGACCTTATAGAGTGTCTTCTCGTTGTATCCTTCCGTATTGAAAGATACGCCCAGATCACTTAAGGTTTTGCCGACGTTTCCATAATTGTCGGAGATGATGGTTCCGTTAGAGTCCACAACCATCAGTGACCCGTTCTTGTTTACATGTCTATATTCAGCAATGTCATTTATCTCGTGGATGATATCTTCCTGAAGCTCTTTTGCATCATAGGCAACCTGAACAATCTTTCCATCGGAAATCTTTCTGCCGGCATATTTTCTGTATACGTTCTTGTCGAATGAGGTCGGTCCGTATGGCTGCACAACCTCATCGCTGCTTTCAAGAAGCGCCATGAAGTTTCTGGACTGGTCGTTGCTGAACATGCTGAAGCCAATATATGAAGGATTGTTGCTTTCGATGATTACGCCGTTCTTGTCGATGATGTTTATTTCCGCAACGCCATAGTTCTGCACCAAGACATCGATAGGAAGATCGGCATCAGATTCTGCTATTGATGCTATCGATCTTGCGATTTCAATCAGATGGTCGCTGGAGCTGTGGCTGACTTTGTTTTCGATATCTTCAAGAGCAACTCTTAAAACATCATTGGCCTGACCTTTGCTTGCCTGACCCTGAAGGTTATCGATGAAGATGGTTGTAACGATCAAGGCAACAGACACCAGCGCAAGCATGCCTGCCATGAACATCTCTGAGATGCTCTTCTTCTTTGGTTCCTGTTCCTGATTCTGCTTCTTCTCGATTCTGTTTATCACAAACACCGCCAGCATGACAGCCAACGAATTGACCATGACCATTGGAATGGTGCATGTCTTAACAACCGAGAAGGCTTTGGTTACATCTTCGGTATTGGTTATGAAAACCATCATCATATGGATCGTTTCGGCTACGATGCCGATAACGAAGGCATGCTGATATGGAGGTATCTTGTTTTCGAACATTTCTTTCTTGAGGATTGCTCCCAAAAAACCAGTGATGATTGTCGAAATCGTGCAGGCTACTCTGGTGTAGGCACCTACTCCCCAATAGACAGAGAACCATCTTTCGATGCCACCGATAAGTCCGGAGATTATTCCGGCTGGCGCACCAAAAATCAGGCCAGCACACAGCGGTGATGCATCTCTGGCATTCATCGTTGCGCCGCTCACCTCAATGCCGAATTCCGTTCCAAGTATCGCAAGAATACCGAAAACGATACCTGCGATTATTTGCTTTGTCCAATACTTGGGATTGTATTTCTTGAAAACAAGATAAAGGCTTATGCTGACGATAAGCGGAATGATTGCAATAACGATAAGTTCGCTGATTTCTCTGATCATATATTACTAATATTATCTTATTTTAGGGCTTTTTTATATATTTCGGTTTTTGTTTCTGTGGATTTTTCAGCATCTATATGCATGGTTTTATACCCCTGTTTTTCGTTAGATAGTAATATATATTTATGAGGTCGTCTATATATAATAGGAAGGCAATTCTGTTGATGGAGGTGGTTTTCATGCTTATGTCCCTTTTTGGATGCAAGAAGAAAGATATTACAGAACCAAAAGAGATCGAAGTCATCGATGGAGGAAGCGTAAACAACAGCGATCCAAACGCTCCCAAGCATATTGATTCTAAAGATATAGTCAAGCTTGATGTCTCGTTCTATGCCTATGTGAATGATGAAGGGTCTTCCCTTCATTCAGGAATCTACCATTTCGTTATCGAAGACGGAATGTTGAGCGAAAATTTCTCTCTTGAATGTTCATCATCAATCGACAGCAGTCTACTGAAGGATGTACAGGCCATCATCGAGAAATATGATCTAGTTACCAGGAACGGCTTCGATAAGCACAGTATCGGTGTGCCTGTAGAATATGAGCCTTGTTTCTTCACAGCCGAATATGAAAGCGGAGAAAAGCTCTATTTCAGCGAAACCAATGACCCATGCGCGGAATGGGCTAGAGCGCTGCTTGATCTGTTTGCAGGAATTCTTTCTTGCAACGGCTGAATGGTTTGCTGTTCCAAACTGCTTTTTTAGTGCTAAATTACGTGTTTTTGTAACGACGTTGGTCATACACGTTCTATAATGATTGCATGAAGTTTGAAAAGAAAAAGTTTGTTCCAATAATTGTAGCCTTGATTACCTATCTTCTGTCTTATACGCTTCCAAAGGTTCTGGTTCCTGCAGAGAGGCTTCATTTTGTGATTGTAGAGCTAGATGAGCTTGTGCCTTTGCACTCGCCTGCGATATTCATCTATTATCTGGCTTTTTTCCAGTGGATGTTTGCGGCGTTTATCCTATACCAAAACGACAAAAAGCTTATCTATAAATATGCGTCTGCAGTGATGATCGGATCAGTGATAGGGTTTGTTGTCTTTATGGCTTATCCTACTGCAGTCAATAGGCCCGAAATAATGGGTACAGGCATATCTGATAAATTGATTATTCTCACATATTCTGTTGACAACATAACCTGTGCAATGCCAAGCTTCCATTGCTTCCTTTCGACAATGGTGATATTTATTTTGAAAGACTGTAGGTCAAGCCGTAAGACACTGTATATAAACTGTATTATTTCCGTTCTTGTGTTCATTTCAACATTGATGACAAAGCAGCATTATTTTGTTGATGTCCCTACAGGAATATTGCTTGCGTTTATAGGCGTTTATCTTTCTAATATCTTTTCTTTTGATGCCCTTTTCGAAAGAATAAGCAACAGATAGTTGCTGATATACTTTTTGCCAAAGCACAAAAAAAGCCCGAATCGTTTCGGGCTTTTGCTATTATGGTTTTAAATTCTATTTCCAATCATCAATACTATTCAGCTTTGTTGTGCCGTCAAAATTGATGAGATAGAGCATATCTTCATTTTCATACAGGCGCACGAAGATCTCCTGAGCATTTACATCAACAACTTCTGTGAAGATTGATTCCCAGTATTCATTGATATCCTGTTTCTCTTTGCGTGACAGCGGCCTGATCTCTGCGTTCATTTCGTTGATCATTTCTCTTGCTGTATCTTCGAAATCGGGATGCATTATCAGTTCATAGAACGCCCACTTGACTTCACCGATGTTCTCGCTTCTTGGATCAAAATAGTTGTCCTTGCATTCGTCATAGTCCAGATAGAAGTTGGAATACTGCACCTTGCGCATCAGATCATACATATCGCTTCTGCTGTTGACATCATCGATGCCTTTCTGCAAAGCGATGAATCTTCCTTCACCGGTCTTCATGTCCTGTGCATACCAAGAATATTCATTCAGATAGAAGTTGGCTTGAGCTATTGCCTTCATGTCATATACCTTTAGCCATTCAAAAGTATCGATATCTTTCTCGTCCAGCCAGATCACTTCGTTTGCAGCAAATTCCAGCAGGCTTGAATCGCCTTTAGAATCGCTGATTATGAAGCAATAGTTCCAGTAATGGTTCTGTGAATAGACATCAAGGGTCTTGACATATTCCTTAGCCTCTTCGACTGTAGCGCAGTTTTCTCCGATGTATCTTGGAAGTTCAAACATGTAGACGCGCTGTGAAGATTCAGGATTTGTTCCTTCGCAGGCGAACTTGTCTTCGCCGTTTGGCCAATATTCGCCATGACGCATATTGATTTCGATATGAAGTCCAGCTTCATTCATTACGTCATCACACATGAATGGCAACACTTTATAGAACTCGTCAGAGATGCCGTTTGCGATGATGTCATCATAGTCTGGCGAATAATCTCTATGTGTATATACCAGACCAAAGGTTCTGTATTTGCCGGCATTTGTACGAATGATGTATGAGCATTTGTGTGAGATGCTCTGATCCATATTTCTGCCGACGAGACGATGTCCATCAACCATCTTGCTGATGGCTGAACAGCCACCTCCCCAGTTGTCGTTGCTTCTTGCGTAGAAAGCATCGGCACAGTCATAATCCAATTCTGTATATTCTTCAACCTCAAACAGGTATTTCTCGAGCTCTTTGAGCTTCTCCATATTGTTTTTCTCTGTGGTTGTATCTTCTGTTGGTTCGTTGCTTGTCTTTTCGCTTGTTGAACATCCTGTCAGCAGCAGAACAAGCACCGACAAAAGAATAAGTATCTTTTTCATATTTCTTGCTCCATTCTATATTGATTATACCAATCAATCAGGGTATTACTGTTTGATTTTGCTCTTATCTGTTATCCGTATACTCGCGATAGAGAATGTCCTTCAGTACAAGCATCGAGTCAAGCTCACTGTATCCGTAATCGTTTTGAAGTTTTGTGAGCATCTCGCGTATCTTTCTTGAATAGTATGGAACATCTACTTCCTTCCGATATTCTTTCAGAACAGGATATTTCCCGCTCCACGCCTTAGTCCAATCAACCTTGTCTTGATTCTCTTCGGTCGTATTCTTGATTACATCTTCTATCTTTTTCATATTGACTGTTTTGCTTTCTTGTTGATTATCAATCCAACCACCAATCCGATTGCGCTTGGAACAAGCCAAGAGAAACCGGCATCGAACAAAGGAAGGATCTTAGACATGAACGATACATTGATATTGAATGGAAGGGTCTTGATGAAGTCGAAGATCGCTGCCAAGATCGTTCCAACCAAGGTACATCTGAACACAATCTTGTTGTCGGTGCGATATGAGAAGATGCCCAGAACGATCAGCACAATCGCTAGAGGATACAGGAACATCAGCACCGGAATCGAATAGTTGATGATTGTGGTCAGTCCGAAATTGGATATCGCAAACGAGAATGCAGTGAAGATGATTGCCCATTTCTTGTAGCTTAGCTTGTCCGGGAACATATTTTCGAATGTTTCGGCACAGCTTGTCACCAGTCCAACCGCGGTCTTTAGGCATGCCAAGCCGATGGTCAGCGCCAATATCACCAGGCCTGTTTTGCCCAGATAGTGCTCTGCAAGTTCTGCCAGGGCTATGCCGCCGTTTTCGCTTATCTCAAATATTGCCCTTGACTTTGTTCCGATGATTGTCGTTGCAAGATAGATGCCAGACATCAGGATGGCAGTGAAGATTCCGGCCTTGACGATCTCTATCGCCACAAGCTTGCCGTCATGGATCCCCAGATCTCTTATGCAGTTTACAATGATCACTCCAAAGGCCAGCCCGGCAATCGCATCCATGGTATTGTATCCTTCAAGCAGACCGCTGATGAATGATCCGCTTGCGTATGAAGGATCGGGCGCTATGGTGGCGATGCCGACGTTCGTTCTTGACAGGACGGTCACTATGAGCACTCCAAAGAACACCAGGAATATCGGCGTGATGACCATGCCTACCCACTTCATTATTTCGTTTGGCTTCAGCGAAAGGAACAGCACGGCGGCAAAGAAGACGAAGCTGAAAATCAATAGGCAGACTTTTTCATTCAGGCCGTTCATCAAAGGATAGACGCCTGATGTGAAGGTTGTTGTGCAGCATCTTGGAATCGCAAAGAACGGACCGATCGTCAGATAAAGCATACAGGTAAAGAGATAGGCAAAGCCTTTTCCGACTTTCTTTTCGCACAGCCTCTGCAAGCCGTTGGAGTGAGTTACTCCAATCGAGGCAACAGCCAGAATAGGAATAGTGACGCCCGTCACAATAAAGCCAAGCGTTGCCGATATGACGTTGCTTCCGGCAAGCTGTCCCAAATGAACCGGGAAGATCAGGTTTCCTGCACCGAAAAACATACCGAACAAGGTTGTGCTTAACAGCAACGTCTCCTTAATAGTTAGCTTTGTTTTCATTGTGTTTCACCGTTTTGTATCTGTTGATACAATCTTATATTGAAAGTGCAATATGTGCTTTTTTGATTATCCTCTTTCCTTCGTTGTTGGGAACAAGATAACATCTTTAATTAATTTGCATTTAATAAATGTTGATAATATTGATTATTACTTATACAGCTTTTTATATAAAATCGGAATATCTTCTGTCAAAGTTTTATATACAATATCTAATACTACATTCCCATAATCATGAACTATTCTATTTCTTAATCCATAAATTTCAATCCATGGTATGTCTATATTATTTTCTTTATATTCTGATGAAATCATTTTAGCATTTTCAGATATTTGGATAAGATTAAACATTGTTATATCTTGTTTATCATAATTGATCAAATAGTTTTCATAAGAAACGCCTGCAATAGTATCTAATATTCTTTCAAAATGAGTTTTCATTTTCCCTATATAGTATTTGTCATCTTTGTTGTTATCCATATATTTTGATTCCATCCTTTAGTATTTCATTTAATAATTCTTGATTATTATTTAACTGTTTCAGGTCCAATAAATCTATCTTTTTATGAAGACTTTCTCTTAATTTTTCAACAAGTCCATAAAATTTTAGGCCTGTTACATTTCCTGATACCAACAAATCAATATCGCTATTTTCTTTTTGCTTATTTTTAGCGTATGAACCAAACAAATAGCAATATTCAACATCGTATTCCTTTAATATTTTTTTAACTACTTCTTTTATTTTTTCAATAGTTTGTAGACCGTGTTCCTCGTCAATATAAGAATTCTTATTTAATTGTTCAACAAAATATTTGTATTTTATGGTGTTTTGTTTTTCTTTTTCTATTTCATAAGATTTATATGATCTTAAAGAAACCCCCAAAAACTCAGCAGCTTCTTTTTGAGTAAAACCATTACTTTTTCTTGCTTCTATTAATTCGTTTTTCATAATTTGATACTATATTATTATGCACTTTTATGCAATATAAAAAGTGCAATATTTGCACTTTTTGTTTTATAGTATGTGCATATTTTGCACTATTGTCCTTGTCTTTCCTTCATTGTCGGGAGACTAACGATACGATTTTACATATTCTTTCATATCGGTTCTTCCCTATATAATAAGGGTTTTTGAATAGTGCTGTTTTGCACAACCATTTGTATTTGTTTACCCAATCTAATCTTGGCTGGGTATATTTTGGGTAATGTTAGGTATCATTTTCTAACTTTGATAATAGTTCCATCGTTCTCTTTTTGGAATCATCATCAACATGTGTATGAGTTCCAACATTAACACCTGGATCAGAATGCCCTAAAATAGCCATTCTGTCTTCAACCATTATACCAACTTTCTGCATCTTTGTATTTAGCGTGTGTCTAAATTTATGACAGCTTATTCTCGGAACAAGAACCTTTTCTTGAACCTTATTATTAGCAATCATATCTTCATTGCACGCCTTAACAATTCGATCCAACGCTTTGTTTAAAGTTGAATCTTTATAGAACGTTCCTGCAATGGTTAGAAACGCAAAATCATCATAACCATTTACACATGAAATACATTTAAGTTCAGCATATTTTTGATACTCAAATTCTTCATGAAGTAATTCTCTAATTTCATCAGTCATAGGTATTCTTCTAATAGAAGCATCAGTCTTTGGAGAATGAATCTCATAAACTGTTTTACACTTACCATTCTTCATTTCTTCTGAATAAGAAACTATTGTTTTGTTGACATCAATAATTCCTTTTTCAAAGTCAAGATCGGACTTCTGTAATGCTGCAAGCTCTCCAGCTCTTAAGCCAGTGCAAATCAATATTCTAAATATTGGATACCAGCGTTGATATTGAAGAGAATTCCTGATGAAATAGAATAAACGTTCTTCTTCTGCCTTAGTAATAGATTTGATATTTCTGGTCTTATTTTTTTCTTTATCTTTCTCCTTTGCTTCTATCTTTAATTCTTTTATTGCATTGTCTGATGGATTATAGCGAATATAATCATCACCAATCGCAAGCTCTAATACTTGATGAACAACTGTATGGATTGAATCAATCGTGCTAACTTCTAAATGCTTCTTGTCATATAGATAGTTATAGAAGTATTTAAAGTCTGATCTACGAAGGTCTTTAAGCTTATTCTTGCCGAATTCGCCATAGACATACCTTTTATACATGTAGATATAATTTCGAAATGTATTAGGCTTTAAACCACGTTTATTGATTTGCCAATTTTCAAACATATCATCCAAGGTAACATAGGTCTTGTTGATATTAATTCCACGATTTCTTAAATCATTAAGTTGCTCTTTCTTTTCTCTTAATTCCTCAAGAGTTTTTCCATATATAGAATGACTTTTTCTAAGACGATCTTGATAACGATATTCATATAAACCATCTTTTCTAAGTCTTTCTCCAGTAAGTAGCTTTCTACTCATTCTGGTATAACCTTCTTTAATCACAAAGCTCCTTTCCAAGAAAGTTATAAGCCTTAGTCAAATTATGCTTATAAAACGTTTCTTTTGTCTAGATATTCTTGGAACTTTTCTCTTTTGATTAAAGTTTTGGTGCCAATTTTTAATGTATAGTTGTTATTTGGTATTTGAGTTAATGATCTAATCATGTGTTGACCAATTCCAAATACCTTTGCTGCATCTATGATAGGTAGCGCATATTTTTCTGCTAACCTAACTTCTTCATTATTAGTATTAATGTTTTCCATTATGTGTTCCTTTCGCTCTTTCTTTTTCCCACAATCAAAACTTACACATTATGGATCAGTCAGTCGCATATATGCAATGTGTTGCAACACTATGCTACATTTATTAAAACATAATTACATTATCATTGCAACTAAATTCATATTATTGCTCTATTTCTTTACTACTGCTTTATTGATGTTTATAATTTTAATATGAGTGATTTAATCAAGATATCTGACTATTGCCGAAGAATTAGAATTGGAACTGGCCTTTCTGCAGCTGGATACGCAAAACAAGAAGGTGTTTCACATACCTATGTAACTAATGTTGAATCTGGCAAGATGGATAAACCATCAATAGCAATCCTAACTAAACTAATAAATACATATCATCTGACAAAAGAAGATCTTTTTAAGATGGACATAGATGGATATTTTATTGATGAGATTAATAACTTATTTGCTTTACAACATCCAGTATCAAGCATTGTAGAGAAGACTTTCAAAAGACAACTTGCTAATGTTATTAAATTAGAACTGGAACCAAAAGGATACAAGATAGTAGATGCCCCAGATCCAAATAAGCTTACCAAAAATAGAGGAATCTTAAAGTACGACAAAAACTGGGACACTGTCCCGCTTTATGATTTGAGATGTATTGCTCCTGATGGGAATGATTGTTTTGTTTATATATTCACTTCAGCAATTAGAGAGATGGTTGATAGTGATTATAAGATATCTTTATTAGGCCAAATAGCTAATGTTGAATCATCCATCAAATACAGCGGAATTAAGCTCAATAGTGAGCAAATAGACATATTATATGTAACATCAAGCGTTCGTGCTTACAGGATAGCTAAAACGGTTCTAGAGAAGAACAAACTAGAATCATCAATACATTCTGAAGTTCTATACTTTGATAATAGACGAGGAGAAAAATAATTAATTTTATCGTATTTAAAAACGAGAAAATGGTGATAATTCAGCAATATCATGAATCAACTTTTCAAAATTTTCTTGAGTCCAAAATCTAGGATGAAGATGACCGTGAATAGTATTGTTTCTCCCGTTTTCCTCAAGATAGTTTTCAGACTCATATTTATAATATTTTTCTGTTGCTTCTAGCAATGAAATATACTCAGGATTATTAGAATTTTCTATCTTGGCTAATTCTATTAATCTAATTCCAACTTTTAAATGATTTTTCTTGCCATCTTTATTAAGAAGAGGCATCGAATACTCTGAAGTGGTAGATCGAATTAACTCTTCAAGATAAGAATATACGAAAGGCATTAAAACTGAATATGATTTTGGTATATTCTCATAAATATCTTTTGCTACAATCCAATCTGGTGCCCAATTAAAGAAGTGTGCGTAGTTAATAATTGTTTCGAAATCATCAGAAATAGACATATAAAAATCTCCTTAATTTATATAAATAATGATGTCAAGTTTATTTTTTTAGATTTGCATTTACTTTTATTCAATTATTTATCAGGATTGTTAGTATCTATTGTAGATGGTCTAATCCATCCGAGCGCAGGGTAATCTTGTTTACATTTGTTAATAGAAACAGCTACACAGCTTTTAAGATTCTCAGGGTTTTTGTACATTTGCACAAGTCTACTACTACAAACTTTGTCTCTAAATGCTTTTAATGATGTTATTCCTTCTACGCTGTTTTCAAGTTTATCTTTAGGTAGTTTATCAATATCATAAAAAACAAAACTCAAAACGGGTAATCCCATCTCTATAGCATAGTCATATTCTTTTTCAGTAAACCCGATGCCATCTGTATCTTTTGAACCATACCTTCCCGCAAGAATAAGAATATAATAATCACAATCATTAAGCATCTTTTTGATATATTCCATTTGGCTCATGTTGCTAGCTGGAAATTGTTCCATCCCAACAGGAATGCAATCGCAATCCAAAAGACATTGAGTTACTAGGGAACGTTCCTCGATCAAGTCTTTGTATGTTGAGCTAATGAATACTTGATATTTTTTCTTTAACTCATTGTTGCTTTTAATCATTATCTTAGATTCACTTGGAATTGCCAATTGAATATCATCATCTAATTTATCGTCATTATAAAGAGCATCTAAATAACCCATCATTTTCTTGTGAGATGACGAAAATAACGTATCGTGTTTTTTACAAGCTTCGTCTATCTGATCATGCAATGGATGCTCTTTTAAGAAACGGTTGTTGAAAATATTGATTTCATTAAACCATTTATTTGATTTTGGCCCACTTATATAAGAAGGCATTACTATATTAGAATCTGCTGGATGATATTCTTCTTTCATAATAATCTTGCCTTGCTCAATAAATGCGGCTATTTTTGATAACTTAGACTTTGATATTTCATCTACAGCAATTTTACCTTCGTAGGTAGGACTAATAATATATTCCCATCCGCTCAATGTGCTTGCATCAATTTTTTTAATTAACCCATGCTCAATAAGATAATCTATCAATGTTTGTTCATATTTTGGAGAAGAAACATTTATATTGTTTGATGCTTCAAAACACTTATATAGTTCTTTTAGCGTGCTTTGCGCATTTTTATCTAACTTACTCATTGTTCTACCTCATTTTACAATTGTTTCAATTGGCTGCCACACTTCTTCATTAAATAGATTTTCATCCCATATGGTGTTTGATGCAAACAATTGTGCACCAAAATTTCTTACAAAGCACCATTTAATTGATGGATATTCTTTTGCATATTGTTTCAATGATAATAGTTTTTGTGACGCATAATTATCAATGTTTTCTGATTGACCAGACGAATTAAATCCACCTTTAACCTCTATAATAAACACAGTTCCATCATTCATTTGAATAATATAGTCCGGATAGAAATTATATCTTCTAAAAGTTACTCTATAGATTAAGGCAAAGAATTCTTTTCCTTTATCACCATTTTTATATACCCACCTGACCTCTTTATTGTTTTCGCACCATAGTTCAAACATTATTTCTGGTTGAGATCTGTTTGGTTGAACTAATATATCCGAAGCGTATCCTTCAAATACATTCTTATTGAGTAATGATCTACCGGTTGTGTTTCTATGCTTTTTATAATCCTGCATTTTCGGAATATACCAATTATCTTTTTCCGTTTCAACTTCTATCAGTTCTATTCCGGTTTTATCTATATCTGCCATGATGGAAGATAAAAGTTCCCAGTTGTTAACAAGGAATGCGTTATATTCCCTATGGCCCATATCTCTAATAAGTTTATATTTGATATCTAATTCTTTATCCAAATCACTAAACAAACTAATATTATCGTACTTACCAAATGGAACCTTGATGGTTGATGAATCAAACAAAACACCTAATGCCTTATTTGATATGTTTTCATCAATGCCTATTGCTCGAGCAATTTTTCTTTTAACGTCACGAATGATTAAGCCATCATCATGAAGGTCAATTTCGTGTTCACCACAAAATACTGTTTGAAGATGCTTTAGGTCATTGGTAGTTCTGGCAAATCCTTCTATAGCTTGCGTTTTCAGTTTAAGTCCAAAAACAAATCCTTTAGTTTCTTCTAATTCTTTCTTTGATAAGAAACCATTATGATCAGCATCACATTCTTCAAGTAATTTTTGTCTAACTGCACGTACCACAGCTTCTTCGTCTACTGCCTGTCTATCACTCTCAGGCAAATATTCTTTTTGGAGAATGATACTCGGAGAATCTTTCTTTCTAACATATTTACTTAAATAAAACGAATCTGTTACGCTCATTGTCAAACCATCAGTAAACTTTTGGTCTAGTGTATAAACGTAACAATGATCAAGTAAATTAGAATCATAATGATGTCTTTCCGGCATTCTTCTAATTCGTCCAATAGTTTGAATATCAAAGTCAGTTGAAGTTCCTTCACGCAGTTTTACCAATATCTTTGCTCTTGGACAGTCCCAACCAGTAGCAATGGCTTGTTTGAATAGAAGGAAAGCGTATTTACCATCAAGTTTACTAAATTCTTTTGGATCTTCTGGATGATCACCGCTGAACCATGAAGTAACCAGCCCACTTCTATCTGAATATCCCATTCTAGTTAGTTCGGATTTGATTCTAGCAATCCATTCATCACTTCCATTAGGAAATTGGACCAACACTAATGGCCTGATTTTTAGATTTCTTCCATCATATTCTGCAAGAATCTGTTTTCTCTTCTCATCAGCCATATGAAGCAATAATAAATCATCTACATAATTGTCATTTGCTGCCGCTTCAATAGATAAATCCTCATTAATTGATATTCCAGAAGCAATTAGTCCGGCATTGATGACTTCCTCATCAGATATAGTTTCAACATATCCATCTCGTGATTTTGTAGTAGCTGATATTCTCAATACATGCTTAGGAGATAAAGTCCTTTCATACAAATCTGAAGCGGCTTTGTTTAAATGCTCTTCATCGACAATCATGAAAAAATCAATTGAAGCCATTTTGCATTCAATTATTTTCTCTAGAAGGTTTTTATCCTCTCCGTCTCGCAAAACGATATTTGTAGATTTGGTTATTTTATCCCAGTTTACAAAATATACACTTCCCGATGGAGATGATTCCGAAATAAAATTGTAAATATCTCCAGTATTAATTCCTGAGGTAAAATCTTCAAAAACTGATCTAGATTGGTCTTGAAGATCCCCTGCTCCTGGACAAAACCAAAAGAATACAGTATCAGGATTTTCCTCGATATAATCATCGATAAACTTTGCTACTAGAACTGTTTTCCCAGACCCGGTAGGTGCTTGAAGAATAAGCTTGTTATTTGTCTTGCAAGCTGACAGTAGATTGTTTTCGTGAACAGCTTGGAAGTATTCTAATGTTCCATTAAACATATTCGCCAACCTCCTTTAGTTCCTGACTAAAGAACTCTCTTGGTATATATTTGAAGTTTTTCTTTTTGAGTTTCTTCATTTCAGAACTATTGAATATGATGTTTTCATTTACCCAAACATTTTCAAGAAGGTTATACTTATTCTCGTTCTCAAAATAGTTTATATAGTCACTTTTACTATAAAGGATTACATTCTTTACACCATCAACTTCTTTTGCGGTCTGTAATTCAATTAACTCTTTGATATGGAGTAATAGGGCATTCGAAAGCAAATACTCTTGTGGTTTTCTTGGAGTCCAATCACATTTAAAGTATTTAACATTAGCAATAAACCCATTAGACATCGGAATATCAGAACCCAAGTAGTTGCCATTTAGAGGATTACCATTTATATCATGGCCTTCAATAGAACAGACGGTGCGTGGCCAAGTAACATATTTAGCAATGCCTCTATTCTCCCATTCGTCATCGCCTTTTTTTATACCTCTTTTTTCAAATTCTTTTTCTTCATTTTCCGAAATTTCATTATTAGTAACCATTATACAAGTACGACTACCTCCATCTTTGGCATTTATCAAATTAATAGCGTGCTGCGTTGTTCCGGAGCCCGCAAAAAAATCTACAATAATAGCATTTGGTTTGTTTGCAACAAAAAAATTTATAACATCATGCACAGCATATAATGATTTCGGATAACTAAACACTTTATTACAAAGAATAGCATTTAACAGACCTGTTCCATGTCTAGTAGCATCATGCGTTCGAATTCTCCACTGACTTCCAGGGATAAATTTTGAAACGTAATTACTATCATCAACAATAATTGAGCCATCTTCATCATAACCTATTATTTTAAACTCTCCAGCCTCAACCTTAGTTTGTTCTCCCTTTGCAAGGTAATTAATTGCCATACCACGTTGAGTAAAGTTTCCGAGTTTAATAAAACCTTTTCCCAATAAAACAGAAAAAACATTAGGCGAAACTTGCCACACACCCTTTGAACCATCTGAGTGGACAGGAAGAATAGCTTTGCAATTCTTAGGAGCGTCAATATCATCAGCATTTAGTTTAGAGTCAATTGCTTGGCCAACACCTGCAACATGTTTCCCATCAGCTGTAACAAAAATAGGGTAATAACATCCAGGAGAATGAGCTGGAGTAGAGTTAGAACCAGACCTTAATAACTGTCGCCAATGCAACTCATTTCTAGTAGTTTTTCCAAAGCTTTCAATCCAATCTTCACTCAACGCTAACTTGCAGGGCCTTGCAAAGCCAAAATAAATTATGAATATATATTCATCTGTTCTTCCAAATCTATCATTAGCAACTCCGGTAATATTAATTAGACTACTAATCATTTGGATTCTTTCTTTTGAAAAAATTTCTTCTATCAAGCAACCTAAATGCAGATATTCCTTTTCATCAATAGTACAGATAAGAACAGAATCATTTGGGTTCAATAGTTCTTTAGCAAGTAAGAGACGGCTTTTCATCATCGACAGCCATTTGCTATGACGGTATTCATCGTTACTATCAACATAATCGTTATTATATTTCCAATCTCGAGCCCCAGTATTATATGGTGGATCAATGTATATGCAATCTATTTTCCCTTTATGAGTTTTTTCTAACAAATACAACGCCTGAAGATTATCTCCTTCTATGATAAAATTCCATGGTAAGTCTGGATCTTTACAGAGCCTTCTTTCTTCATCGGCAATTAAAACAGGAATATTTTCTCGAAGCATTTCGTCTACTTCTTCAGAATGTTCTTCCCACACCAATCCATATTTTTTGCTTCTTAATTGGTTTTCAATTTCATTAATTGCTCTTATGGAATCGTCATCGTTGTTTTTTGATTTTAATTCCTCAAGGAACGTTAGCATTTGCTCACGTTTGATTTTTGATAAATTAGCCATTTAATAACCCTTTCTTTATTACTTAACAAGTTTATAAAAAGTTGTTCTTTTCATTCCAGTAAGATCCATTGCTGCTTTAGCTGTAATCTTTCCGTCTTTCCAGTCTTTTATTACTTTGTCCCAATTGCCCGGTAGTTCTATTGACGGCCTACCAAATTTAACACCTTTATCTTTTGCAGCTTTAATACCTTCGATTTGTCTTTGTTTTGTATTCTTTCTTTCAGATTCAGCAACATAAGATAATAATTCTAAAACAACATCATTTATTAGATTTGCAGTTAAATCATCTTTATTCTCTGTATTTAATAAAGGCATATCCAGAACTCTAATATGAATATTTCTCTTTTTGAAGTCTTGCCATTCTTCTTTGATAGCTTCATAATTACGGCCCAAACGATCTAACGACTTAATAACCAATGTATCGTTAGAATTCATTAAATTCTTCATAGATTGATATTTAGGTCTATTAAAATCCTTACCTGATATCTTCTCAATTATTAAATGATCTTTAGTTGTTACTAAAGATTCTATTTCAATTATTTGTCTATCTTCGTTTTGATCTTTGCTAGATACTCTTATGTATCCCCAAGTTGACATATACTTCCTCCCAATTTATATAAACGCAATCAGCAATGATTATATTATTCGTTCTACAAGATAATAATATATTTGTTCGTAAATGTATATATATTTTATGAATATATTCACTATAAGATAATATACCTTTATGAATAAAGAAAACAGCCTTATTAAGACTGTTCGTAAAAGTATACTTTTATAGATAGTTTTGCTTAATAAGAAATGTAAGGAGACGGGCCCCTCCTAGAGCAAAAGCTCTAGGAACCTCCCATAAACATAGTTTTGTCATTTTCCTTACTACTAAGAGATAAAATGCAAAAAAGCACGATAAATACTAGGTTTTTGATGTGTTTTTGGTTGACAATGATGTACCTAGTCTATGACATAGATAAATGTCAACTTATTCTCTTGGTATTTTGATGTTATTACTATTCTTCGAATACTATTTCTTCTTGGTTTGAATTAAATACTTTGACTTGATTCTCTATAGATATTTCATTAACAATCCACCCTCTTAATAAACAAGCCTTAACAAAATCATCTATTCTATTAATTCCTTTCAGCTCTTTTAACGTAATAACAACGCCAAAGTTTAGTGGACTATTTGTTCTTGAACTCAATCGTTCTGCAGAAGTAATAGAGAACCCCCACAATCTATCCTCATAAGACTTAAGAGGTTGTTTCTTTTCATCTATTTTTGAAATGAATTTTGTGTTTTCCCATTTTCTAAACGCTTTTCTTGATTTTCTTTCATTAACAAAAAATCCTTCTTCATCTTGAGTGTTTTCGTTTATATCGTCTATAACTCCCTTGTTATTGACTCTACCGAACTTAATAGATAATTCCCTACTTGTATAGTCTACACCTTGTGCCCTTGAACATTCTGGGAAATAGCACAACATAGCTCTCGCGATAAATGGATATTTGTTGTCACTATCTTTTGGAACAGGGATAGAGTAGTTTGTAGTTTTATATGATTCAGAAGTTCCATAAAGAGTAAACTTGATTTCGTCACTTTCAGAAGACATAATTTTTTTGATATCTATTGGTACAACACCATAACCAATTAAAGGCTGATATTTATTTGCTTCTTTTTTAAATTCCCATCCAGCAGCCGAGTCAATTATGATAGCTTTTGCTATTTCTCTTGGTTGACCTAAAACATCAATCAAATAGCACAATTTTCTACTTATCCATGGTGCTGCAAACGATGTTCCACATTCCAATTCCTCACCGTTAGGAGAATATACAGTAATTCGTTCATCATAATCGCCACCATAATAAGAAATGTCCGGTTTATTATAGAATGAAAGAATATTGCCTTTTCGTGTGTATGATGCTGGTTTGCCATTTCTTTTTACTGAATTAACTACAATAGAATTTAATGAATCGGCCGGAGATCCAACTTTTTTATATTGACCTTGATTGTTTGGGTCGTTTGTGCCCGAAACAACAAAAATTACATTATTTTGTGCTTGCAGCGTATCTAAAGCCGCAGCATCAAACGAAATAAAATTTTTTGACACTTCTTCTTCTGTTCCAAGTGACAAATTCCACACATGAATGTCGGGATTTTTGTTAACAATTTCCTTAATCTTTCTAACTAGTCTTGCTGTTGATATTCTATCTGTACAGACACCAAAATGCCTAACTCTAAATCTTCCACATCCATCTTCTAACCACGGATTTAAGCGAGGACCATCAACAATTAGTGAAGATACTTCTGTTCCGTGGATTTTATCTTCTTCATGTATTAGATTTTTTTCTACTTCATCTAAATACTCTATATATTCTACCCACTCAGAAAAATATACTTTTGAATCAAATAAAGTATCTATAACACCAATTGTAGGTTCGTTTTTTGGTAATGGGATTTCTGGCATTTCTTTTACTTTTTTCTTTGTTATCTCTTCCAAAGATATTTTAGACAAATCTGATGATACCATTGAAATCATATATGGAACTTTTTCTTCAATTAGTTTGTAAAGATTTTTATCCACTGAAATTGTATCTTCACCATAAAAACTATATTTATAAACTAAATTATCAATTCCAATTTTTCCTAGTATAGTAGATATAGTTTTTTCAGTTTTATAAAAAGTTACAAGAAATTCTTCTTTATCAATTTGTTCGTCTATTTTTGGCACAGCAAATTTATCAACAACTGAACAGTCAACTATAATGCCTCGAATTTTACTATCAGATATTTCGTATGTATTGAATGTTATCTTATTTGTAGGCTTATTAAAATTTTGCGGTGTTGCTTTACATTTCAATTTTTCCGTTAGAGCTTTTTTTGCAATTTGAATGTCGTGTATTGTATTGTCTATTGTTTCTATATCAACATAATGCGTAATAATATGATTTTCCTCTCCTTCTGGAGAATTTGAAAACCTTGCGCCAACAACACACTCATTTGTAGTATGACCTTTTGGTTTAATAATTTCTTGTATTCTATTTGTTTTAGCGATAATATCGTTATATTCAACATCAATTAAACACTTGTCAATTATTTTGCTGGTGTTGTTGTAGAATCTTTTTACTGCTTGAAGACTTTCACATAAAGAATCTAATTTTTCCACCGTTACCTCAGCGTTTGATCTTAAATTGCGTGCCCCTGGTTTTTTATTATTCTTTTCTTTTGTAAATCTTAATTTTACTTGTAATATAGGGTTCATATTGTATTACATATCCTTTAATTTTCTTGACACACTACTTTTTGGTATTCTAGATAGAATCTCTATTTCTCTAGTTGTATATCCTAAATCGCTCAAACTTTGTATATCGCTACTTGTTACATTTTTATTTAGTGCTAAAAATATTTTTCTAAGATAATCATATTCGTTCGAATTATCACTAAAGGCTATTGAGGTTTTAATAACCTGTTTAAGCTCGCCAGGGAATGGAACAGATTCTAAATTATTTAAAATTTTATTAAAGAGGCGACTATTTTGTTTTGTATTTTGATTCTTCTTGATGTATGAATTAAGTATTGCGTTTGCGATTTCTATTAAATCATTTTTAGAATATCTATCAAATGATATTGTTGCATCAAACCTTCTAATAATTGCTTTATCAAATTTTGACATAAGATTTGTAGTAGCTATTAAAACTACTCCTGGGCGCATATGGTCTAATTCTTTCAAAAATGTAGAAGTGACTCTTCCCATTTCTCTTAAATCATTGCTATTTACACGATCCAATACTAAGGAATCTATTTCATCAAGCAAAACTAAAACTTTGTTACTTTGTAAGTGGTTAATTTCATCAAACAAAAGCGAGATATTTTTTGCTGTTTCTCCTAATCTACTATCAATTAATTGTTCAAAATCTACTGTTAATATGTCTCTATTTGTTAATCTAGCAATTTGAAATGCAGATTCTGTTTTTCCTGTGCCAGGAGCTCCATAAAACAAAAACTTGTACATTTCGTTTTTATTATTAATTGATCTTATTATTCCCAATACATCTTCTTCTATTTCTTCTGGCAACAAAAGCGGATTTGACGAATATTCGCATTTATGTAAATATCTTAAGTTATTATAACTTGACTGTGGAACATAAAAATTAGCGCTTGATATTAGTTCCATAAGATATTCGGCTACATTTGTATCGCCACTGGCTTCAAATTCCTTAGCTATTGACACAACTTCCGCATTAAATGCAGCATCATTTTTTTCTGAGAAATACTTAACTAAATTAATAATGTTTTGTTTTTTCATAATATCACCCATAAACATTATATATCACGGTGGGACACATATCAATATTTTGGGACATTATTTATATTTTTTAATTTCTTTTTTACATGTTATCAATAACAATAAAGATGCTTTTGAATTAATTATTTTCTCTCATATTTTTAATTGGTTTTTAGTAGTTGAATCGAACGAAACAACACTACGCTTGATATCCAAAACTTTAGATATCTCCAATAAATGTACTTTGACTGTTTTCCTTACTACTAAGAGATAAAATGCAAAAAAATCCCATAAAATAAGGCTTTCATGCTTGTTTTAAGTTGACATCTAAGCCCCTTGTTCAACTTATACTTAAATGTCAACTTTAGAGCTTTTATTTTTGTTTAGTTTTCGAAGTATTTTTCTTCTGGAAACATATCTCCATATAGGTATTTTGGAAGTGCTAAACTTGATACAATTTCCCTGAATTCTTCATCACTTATTACTTCAAAATTTTCTCTTATTTCTTCATTTGTATAACCTTTATTCATTACTTCTCATAGATTCTTTCTGATAATTTGCTTAACTGATTTTTGATATTCAATCTTTCCATATTTGCGAATTTGCTTAGATCAAGATGGTCAATATATTTGGTGATGTTTTTAATTTTGACATCACTTCATCATATTCATTCTTTGGTTCTTTAATATGCCTTTCAATTGTCTTGGCTGATATTGGAGATATTCTTTCAATTCGTTCTCTTTTTGTTCCTCTAGGTTTAGGTACAGATGAAGGATACATTTCTTCATCAATTCTAATTATCTCTTTAGAGATTCTTTCGGTTTCTTTATCTGTTAATCTTCTCCCAATATTTGAATGAAGTAATACTAGTAATTCTTCGTTCTTATCTTTGAATCCTTTATGAACTAGAAGTGGGACAGTGTCCCTGATTTCTTTGCCAAAGAAGATTACTTGCTTATTTTCGTTTAGAAGTTCTTTGATTGCTGCAAGGCGATGATGCCCTGAGATAAGAATATAATTGCTGCCCTCCTTATAAGCTACAAGTGGTTGGAGAAGTCCGTCTTTAACAATCGATTCTTTCAAATCATCTAGTGGTCTTTTGTCATAGATATTGTTTAAATTGTTTTCAACAATTTTCTCAATCTCAACATCTACTGTCTTTCCCTTTTCTAGATTCTCCAGCATATCAAGATTATATAAACCGCCAACTAGATTACTCATATAGAACCTCCGCTAATTCCTTTACTAAGTTACGATATGCTTGTGCAATTTTAGTTCTTTTCTTTTCGATAACAAAGTTTTCTTTTCTTCTAGCATTTCTAGCTGAAAAAGGAATTGATGTGTTTAACATTTTTGGTCCAAAGAAGTTCTTTATTATCTCTATAAATGTTGAACTAATTTGATCGTTATCAACCTCTGTTGTTAGAACTCTTAGATTTGGCTTTAAATTTTCACCAGCATTAATTGATTCTTTTAATTCATCTAGTAATAAATTCATTCCCTCAATTGAATCTGATTCCTCAATCTTATTTGAATCAGGAACAATAGGTATTAACAATAATCCATTGCCATTTAGAAACTGAAGAACATTGAATGTCATAATATCAAGGCCAGGAGCTGTATCAAAGATTAAAAGATCGTATTCCTTCATGATTGGTTCTAAGCTCTTAATTAGTCTTTGTTGTTGAAAACCATGCATACTTAATAACATTTCTTTTTTAGTAACTGAGAGTTGTTGTTTACAAGGAATGATATCTAAATTGCTGAATGATGTATGATGGATGCATTCATTTAAATCATCACCTTTTAGTAATTCGGTTAATCCTTTCATCTTACGATAATCTTCTTTGATAAATTTCTTTGATAGATTGGCTTGGCTATCTGTATCGATCATTAAAACTTTATAGTTGTTATTGTATTGAACAAAGCCAATACCAAGATTTGCAGTTATTGTACTTTTATTTACACCACCTTTATGTGATGCGACGATAATTTGTTTACTCATCTTTATTTTTCCTTTCCATACTTCTAGAGCAAGATATAGGAAGAGTAATGCTCAGTTGAAGTATCCTTATTCTGGCAAGAGGGCAGAATAACCCCATCAAAAACAATTTGACAGAGTTAAAAATTAACTAGATACGCACTTCTGTCGCAATGACTGAGGTTTTAGCCTATGCCGCATGCGTTTGTGTTTCATCCCGTCATAACCATTTCTGGAAGGACCGTGCCTTAAATAATTTACCTCATCCTTTACATGACGCCCCTGCATATAATATGCCGACACCCATTCCCCCTACCGTTGTTTTTCCTGACGTTTTCAAGGCTTCCCAGGCTTTATACGACAGCAATTATAAGAAACACAATAAGTACTGCTGCCGGGTTGATTTTGAGCGTTCTGTCAAAGCGGGAACCACCCGCATAATAGCTATTTCACCGCTACGCTATAAATATGTAGGCTTATATATTTGCGGTGAATGCACTATCAAAACAATTGCACCATTGTCTATTCGTGATATAATTGTTTTGGTAATATATTACGAATAGAATCGCAATGAATAATTAGCTGACTGCAATCAGCTTTTTATTTTATATAAGCCATGATGTAAATTCAGATATTCAATTATCACCTTCTTTCGCTGACGATTTATCCAATTCATCTAATGTGATGATTGTGGGCTTATTTGTTAGCTTTTTTAGTTTTAGAAGGGAATAATATTCATCTTCATACAACATGACTATCTTTCCATCCTCATCTTTAACTTTGAACATTTTATTTTTCCTTTTTCTTTTCATAAAACAAGATATAAAAAAGCCAGAAATACATCTGGCTTGCAAAATAACAATATTCAAATTTGGGTTAAAATAAGGCTTAAACTTTCTTTTCGTTGGGTATACCCTTGGGTAAAAACCAAAGGTATATCAATTTTGCCCTTTATTTATCAGGCTTTTTTAACCACGTTCCTTCATTGTAGGGAACAGGATGACGTCTCTGATCGATTCCGATTCTGTGAACAGCATTACCAGTCTGTCGATACCATAGCCGATTCCGCCTGCTGGTGGCATGCCATATTCAAGTGCTTCGATGAAGTCCATATCAATATCGTTTGCTTCATCGTTTCCGAGATTCTTTTCTCTTAGCTGTTCCTCGAATCTTTCAAGCTGGTCGATTGGATCATTCAATTCAGTATAAGCATTCGCAAATTCCTTGCCTGAGATGAACAGCTCAAATCTATCTACGAATCGAGGATCTTGTTCGTTTGCTCTGGTCAAAGGAGAAATCTCTACTGGATGGCCATACAGGAATGTTGGCTGAATGAGCGTATGTTCAACATATGTTTCAAAGAAGGCGTTGATGATGTGTCCGACTGTGAAGTGCTTCTCAACCTCAATGTTATGCTCCTTGGCCAAGGCTGTTGCCTCTTCGATTGTCATTTCTTTTGTGAAATCGATGCCGGTCTCTTCCTTGATTGCCTCTACCATCGATATTCTTCTGAATGGAGCCTTGATGGTGATTTCGTTGCCAAGGAAAGTGAATGTATCCTTGCCCATCGCTTCAGCAATCTTTACGAACATTCTTTCAGTCATGTCCATCATGCCTTCAAGATTTGAGTAGGCAAGGTATGCTTCCATCATGGTGAACTCTGGGTTGTGCATCAGGTCCATGCCTTCATTGCGGAACGTTCTTCCGATTTCATATACAGCTTCCATGCCGCCCACAAGCAATCTCTTCAGAGATAGCTCAAGCGCAATCCTCAGGTACATATCCAGATCCTGAGCATTGTGGTGGGTGATGAATGGCTTTGCGCTGGCGCCTGTAAGCAAGGTTGTGAGCACCGGTGTTTCAACTTCCGTGAAGCCTTCCTTATCCATGAACTCTCTGATGGTTCTAAGGATCATTGGTCTTTCGAACGCGACTCTCTTTGAGTCTTCATTCATCAGGAGGTCAACATATCTTCTTCTGTATCTTTCTTCCTTATCAGTCAGGCCATGGAACTTCTCAGGCAACGGAGACAGGGCCTTTGTCAGATGAGTGTATTCCTTGGCATAGATGGAAAGCTCGCCTTTAGGGTTTGATTCCGATGGATTGGTTCTGTAGACGATTCCCTTGATGCCGATGATGTCGCCGATATCGGAACTTTTCACCAGCTCATATGGCTCTTCGCCAAGGTCCTGCTTGTTTATCACAAGCTGAATGCTTCCGTATTTGTCCTGGATATGCATGAAGCACATCTTGCCCATGCGTCTCTTGGACATTATTCTTCCAGCTACTGTCACTTCGGCATTCTTTAGTTCGATCTCTTCCTTTGACAGTTCTGCATACTGATCCTTGATTTCCTTTGAGTTCGTGCTCCTCTTGAAGGCATTTCCGAAAGGGTTGATGCCTTTGTCCTTGAGTTCCTGCATCTTTGCTCTTCTTACCAGCTGCTGATCGTTCAATTCTCTTTCCATTTTGTCCTCCGCAAAAAAAATAAAAGGCAGCACAAGGGCGCTGATGCGCGGTACCACCTTTCTTATAACTTTTTTATTGATCCATAACGCTGAACTGCGATTCGCTCCAAGTCTTTTTTCGATCAGTTAGCCACATTCCACTTCCACCCTTATGGAACTCTCTTTTTGGTCTTGCTGATGTACTTGTCTCTTCTCTGCGACAAGAATATTTTAGATTATTGTCTGCTATATATCAAGAACGATGTGGTCAAGACATGGCAATATTTTTTTGTTTTGGTTATTTCTATTTGAAAAACTTTTGTTATACAATTATTTCAAAGGAGGCTTATGTATCATGGCTGAAGAAAAGAAATCATTTTTTGAAAAAATCGGTGACGCTTTAGGCGGAAAGAAGGCTGAAGAGGCTGCTGCTGCCAAGGCTGCTGAAGAAGCTGCTGCTAAGGCTGCTGCTAAGGCAAAGGAAAAGGAAGAAGTTGCAAAGAAGATGGCTGCATTGCAGGCTGCTGGCAAAGCTCAACAGGCAAAGATTGAAGACGTCGCTAAGGATGTAATCAAAGGTAAATACGGCAATGGCGAAGCTCGTAAGGAAGCATTGGAAAAGGCTGGCTACGACTATCATGAAGTACAGTCTAAGGTTAACGAACTGTTAGCTGCTTCAAAGTCAATTGATGACATCGCTAAGGAGGTTATCAAAGGCAAGTGGGGCAACGGTGCTGAACGTAAGGAAGCATTGGAAAAGGCTGGCTACGACTATCATGAAGTACAGTCTAGAGTAAACGAACTTCTTAAATAATTGATTTACTGATTTTCAAAAAACAAGGCGCTGCGCAAGCAGTGCCTTTCTTTTTATATCAGATTGAGTATTTCTTCTGGTTTGGAAACAAGGAAATCTGCAGATACTGACTCCAATACCTCTTTGTTTCTGTATCCCCACAGACAGCCAACAGCCTTTATTCCGGCGTTATGTGCGGTTTTGATATCCGCTTCGCTGTCTCCGACATATATGACCTCTTCTTTATCTAAACCCATCATCTCAATTATTTCGTTTGCAGTATATGGATCCGGCTTGTTTGGAATTCCTTCTCTTGAGCCGAATACAGCCATGAAATCTATCTCTGGAAAGTAATGCGAAATAACGGTTCTTGTCTGGTTGTTGTTCTTGTTGGAATTGACAGCCAATTTAATTCCCCTGTCCTGGAGATTCTTCAGGATTTCCGCGATTCCTTCATAAGGCTTTGTGCTTGTCAGCAGCATCTTGCTGTAGTTTGCGTTGTATGCCTTAAGGATCTCGTCGATCTGTTCTTCGCTGAAGCCTTTTGGCAGGCTTTCGCTGACCAGCACCCTTGCTCCTCTTCCGATGTGAATCCTGACTTCTTCAATTGTCTGTTCCTTTTGTCCATAGCTTCTAAGCGTGGTATTTAGCGCAAGCTGCAGATCGTTCAATGTATACAGCGTTGTCCCATCGAGGTCAAATATTATTCCCTTTATCATGTCTACCATTCTACACCATAGGTTATACTAGATGTATGAAGAAATTTCTGAAAACAATTCTGCTGATGCTGATTGTGGGCCTTGGTCTGTTCTATTCTTACAGGATCCTGATCGGAAGTCCCTCTGAGCAGATTGACGAAACCGAAATCAGCGAATACGGGTACTACAGTTCCAAGGAAGACGTGGCACTATACATATATACCTTTGGCAAACTGCCGCCTAACTATCTGACCAAGAACGAGGCAAAGGATAAGGGCTGGGTTGCATCCAAAGGAAACCTCTGGAAGGTGACAGATCATATGTCCATAGGCGGAGATGTATTCACCAATTATCAAGGATGTCTTCCTAAGAAGAAGGGCAGAAAGTACTATGAATGCGACATAGATTATTCAGGCGGAAAAAGAAACGCCAAACGGCTCGTCTATTCAAACGACGGTCTGATCTACTATACAGACGATCATTATGAAACCTTTGAATTGCTATACGGAGAAGAATGATGAATACGGTATATATTGATGTGGCAATCCTGAACACCAGGAAGCATGAATATCTAAAAGAGACACTGAACTTTCCTGATTACTACGGAAACAATTTTGATGCGCTCTATGATTGTCTAAGCGAGCTTGATGACGCTGTTGTCAGATTCATGCACGTCAACAAGGCAAACGAATTCTCGATAAGGACGATTCTGATCTTCGACGACGTGAAAGACGAATATAGGAATCTCACATTGGAATTTCCAACCATTGACGAAGAATAGTTTCTCGTTGCGTTATGTTCAAAACAAAGTCGGCTCATTAGCCGACTTTTTGTTGTCTAGATTGCTTCGATCTTTGTGACGATGTTGTTGCCGTCCTTGTATATGCTGTTTGCAGGAATGATGCCACGGACGCTTGATAACGGATAGATGACCGAATTCTTTCCGACGATTGTGCCTGGATTGAGCACCGAGTTGCATCCTACCTCAACATAGTCGCCAACCATTGCGCCAAACTTTCTGATGCCCGTTTCGTAATCTTCCTCTTCGTCATGGACAACAATGTTTCTCTTGTCGGACTTGAAGTTTGAAGTGATTGCTCCTGCGCCAAGATGTGACTTGTATCCCATGATCGAGTCGCCCACATAGTTGAAGTGAGGTATCTGTGTACCGTCAAAGATAATGGCGTTCTTGATTTCACAGGAGTTGCCGATCACACAATTCTCGCCAATCAAAACCGATCCTCTTATGAAGGCACAGTGCTTTATTTCGCTCTTTGGGCCGATGATTGTCGGTCCGGAAATGCTTGCGCTGCCATAGACGGATGCGGTGTTATGAATCCACACGTTGGTCTTTATCTGGGTATATTGGCTTTTGTCGAGATTCTTTCCTAGCTCAATAACAAGGTCTCCGATTCCTGCCAGAGCTTCCCATGGATAGTCCACTCTCTCCAGATATTCCTTTGCCATTGTATGCTTCAAATCAAATAATTCTTCTATCTTGTACATTTGTTCCCCTTTACACGATTTTGCTCAACCATTTGTTGTTTTTCTCGTAATAGATGATTTCACTAAGCTCATCGCTTTCCATAACCTTAAGTATCCTTTTCAGATCAAGCGATAGCTTGTGTTTGTTCAGGTCTTCTCTTTTGATCCAGAAGGCTTTTCCTTCCGATGAAGACTTCAGCTTTCCCGAGAATTTATCCGTCTTATAGTATAACATCAAGTATCTGTCCTCATCTTTTGTTTTGAATTCCTCGATGCCACACAGAATCGGTTTCTTTATCGTCAAGCCGGTTTCTTCCTTGACTTCTCTGATGACTGATGTGTTGAAATCTTCGTTTTTTTCGACGTGTCCGCCAGGGAATGTAAGACCAGGCCAGTCTTTCTTTTTTCTATCGATCACAAGAATTTCGTTGTCTTTATATATAAGACAGATATTGGTAAGTATGCATCTTTCTGTTCTTTTCATGTTGATAATGATAATTATACTATCATGTATGTCCATTTAAATAGGGATATATTGTTCATGTTGTTTGAATATGTTTGTACAATTCCGTAATTATCCACATCCACTTTTTAGGATTTATCAACATTATGTGGAAAAGTGTACTTATGTGTCTGATATTGGAAAATGGGCATTTTGTTGCCGCACTTTTCCACATTTGGGTGTGGAAACCGGCTTTTTATGCACATTTTTCCACTGTTGATAGTTTTGTGGATAATGTTTCCACCAGTTTTCCACTTTCAAAAGATGTGGATAAATGTGGAAAACTCACTTATGTTCAGTAAAATAGGCATTTTTTGAACAAAATCAATGTGGAATGTGGAAAACTCATGAAAAAATCTTGTAGAAATGTGGAAAACTAGTGTTATTATTGTCTTACTTAGGATGTACTAGCTATGACTACTTTTGATTTTTATTACCGTGAAACATGGAACAAGACACTTGAAAACATCGTCAAATCCGGACAGGTAAGCGAGTCGCAGATTCCTTACTATTCTTCTAAACTTGTTTCATTAGATGATACTTCCGCAACTGTTTATGTTGACACTTTTATCAACTATTCCATTATGTCCGACAACAAGGAACTCATAGAGAGTTGCCTTGAAGAGGTAATTGGGAAGAGGGTAAAGGTCAATATATATCGTGAAAACGAGGTTCCTGAAGGCACAAATGACCTTCCAACATCCATTTTCAATGATTTTTTTCCGCGTCAGATTGATCCAAATCAGACTTTTACCAATTTTGTGGTAGGAAGATCCAATGCCCAGGCTCATCTTTCAGCCATGACGTGTGCATCTAACCTTGGTCTTGTATACAATCCGCTTTTCATATATGGCAATTCTGGACTCGGAAAGACTCATCTTCTGAATGCAGTAGGCAATCAGGTAAAGATTCTTTATCCAAACAAGAAGATTGGTTTCATTAGTGGTCTGGAATTTGTTGAAGGCGTCCACAAAGCTGATGTAGAGAAAAAATATGATGAGTTCAAGGAAGTCTTTCATAGTTTGGATGTTCTTCTTGTTGACGATATTCAATTTATTGCCGGAAAACCAAAGACTCACGAGATGTTCTTTACGGTCTTTAATGATCTTGTTAGTAACAAGAAACAGATCTTTATTACCTGCGATCGCACCCCTAGTGAAATTAAAGGTCTTGAGGAACGCATCATTTCCCGTTTCAATCAAGGTTTGACTGTCAATATTGAAGCTCCTGAATATGAGACCTCCATCAATATTCTTAAGATGGAAATTGAAAACAGTGCCAATCCTAACTCAATCATTGTTGATGAAGACGTATATAATTTCTTGGCTACAAACTGTTCACATGATGTCAGGGAACTAAAGGGTGCCGTTAATCGTCTGTTGTTCTATTCAATCGAATTTTCTAATGAAGATCACATCTCCTTAAAGCTCGCAATTGAGGCTTTTAAGGATCAGATAAAGGTATCAACCAACGAATTGTCTATCTCTACGGTACGAAAGGCGGTATGTGACTATTACAACCTCACTAAGCAACAGATCACATCCGCCACTCGTACCAAGAATATAGCCAATGCTAGACACATTGCTATGTATCTGTGTCGCAAACTGCTTGATGCCCCATATAAGGAAATCGGTGACGAGTTCGGAAAAAGAGATCATACAACCGTAATGAGTGCCTGTGAAAGGGTAGAAAAGCTGATCAAGACCAATCCTATGTATCTTAAGGCAATAAATGAGATAGAGAGCCAACTCAAATAATCCACATTCATCAACTTTATTGTCCATAGCAAAAATGTTAAAATTATATTGTATTTAAAGGCTTTTCTGTAGTTTTCCACATTTTTCCACAAACTAATAATAGTAACTTAAGAATTATTAATATAAAGGAGTCACACTATGAATTTCAAAATTTCAAAGAAAGAATTTCTTGATGCCTTAACTCTTTCAACAAGAGCTGTTTCATCTACTACACCACTTCCATCCTTAGCTGGCATCAAGATTATTGTTACAAAGGAATCATTGATACTCATATCTTCTGATTCCAACATTTCTATTAAGACAGCCATCAACAATAATGATAAGAATGCATTAATCATTGTTGAAGAAGGCGAGATAGTTATTGATGCAAGATATCTTCTTGAGATTGTCAGAAGAATTGACAGTGATTTCATCAGTGTAGAAACAATTGATGGAACATTGACCAAAATATATGGAGACAAATCTGAATATAAGATCAATGGCATCAAAGCCAGTGAATATCCAGAAATCAATTTCAAAGTTAGTGAAGATACAGTCTTTAAGCTAGAAACTACACTTTTCAATCAAATCATAGATGAAACTGCATTCGCATGTTCAGATAAGGAAACCAGGCCGGTTCTGACAGGAGTCAATTTCAGAGCGGAGGATGGCAAACTGTTTGTCAACGCTACAGATTCGTATCGTCTGGCTTCAAAGAACATCACTCTTGATACTCCTTTGAATTTTAATATCACCATTCCTGCCAAATATCTCAATGAGATATATCATTCAATCTCTACCGAGAAAGAAATCACCATTGCGATTGATGCCCAAAAGATATCATTCCTGTTTGGCAACACTATAATTGATACACGACTACTTGATGATGCTTTCCCAGATACATCAAGGCTTGTTCCTAATTCTTTTCCACAGGTACTTGTCGTGAATTCAAGAGAACTGATAAATGCGATAGATCGTACTTCGTTCATTAAGTCTGACGGAAAGAACACCGTAAAGTTTGTAATTAATGAGAATAAGATTGACATCACTTCATCAAATCAGATTGGTTCATCATTTGAACAGATCAATGTCGTATCTTATGAAGGAAATCCTTTAGAGATATCATGTTCTGGAAAATATCTTCAGGATGCCATCAAGGCTATTGGCAGCGATAATGTTACCATCAGATTTTCTGGTGAACTTAAGCCAATGATTGTCCAAAATGGTGATGACAATACTCTGATACAACTAATTTCACCTGTCAGAACTTATCACTAAAAAGGCAAAATCTAATATAAGCCAAGAAAAAGTCCAAATTTAGGGCTTTTTAATTTTATAGAGGTGTTATACATAAAAATGATAAGACTACAGAATGACAAGATAAGACCATAAATGCTATAATTTATACGTATGGCAATGATAAAAGAGATTAATATTAGGGACGAATTCGTAACGCTTGGACAGTTTCTAAAAATAGCTGATTTGATTTCTACAGGTGGGGAAGCTAAAATTTTTCTTCTAAACAGCAAAATAATCATCAATGGTGAAGAAGACAACAGAAGAGGAAGAAAACTCTACAGTGGTGATCTGATTGAAATTGACCAGAAGACATATAAAATATGTTGATCAGGTCCATCAAACTTAACAACTATCGCAATTATTGCCAGTACCAGACAGACTTTTCAAATAATCTTAATATAATCATTGGAAAAAACGGCATCGGAAAGACCAATATTCTTGAAAGCATAATTGTTGTTTCAAATGCCAAATCATATAGAACAAACGAAGACAAAAATCTGATCAAGAAAGATGAAGACTATCTGAAGATAGAACTTGAAACAGAAGAAGATACATATAAGGTAGTAATAAACCCCAAAAGCAAGTCTTTATATATAAATGACAATTTGGTAAGACGTACGTCTGATTTCATAGGAAAGTTTAATGCTATCCTTTTTAAGCCTGGAGATCTAGAACTATTTACTCAATCACCATCAGAAAGAAGAAAACTGATTGATATGGAAATAGGAAAGATTTCCAGCAACTATCTTAGGAATCTGATCAAATACAATTCCTTATTGAAAGACAAAAATAGATTGCTGAAGGAATTAGAAACAGATAATGTGCTGCTATCGGTCATTGAAGAATCGATGTGTCCACCAATAAAGGTCATAATAGAGGAACGCGAGAGATTCTTTGAGACAATCAATAGATATCTTTCAGACATCTATAATCAGATATCAAAAGAAAAAAATGACATCAGAATTATCTATAAAAAATGCTGCGAGGTGGATGAAATAGTTGATGCCATGCAGAAAGCCAAGGAAAAGGACCAATATTATCACTACACGACCTTCGGGCCACATCATGATGACTACTATTTCATGATGGGAGACTATGAACTCAACAACATTGCATCTCAAGGACAAAAGAGAATGACAATGATTGCCTTCAAGTTTGCCCTGATCAAATATATTAAGGATCAGACAGGAGAGATTCCGGTAGTGCTGCTGGATGATATTCTATCTGAATTGGATAGAGACAATCAGGAGAGACTTCTGAGAATCATTCCGAAGAATATACAGACTATAATTACAAACACAGATATCGATAATCTGAATATCAATACTGAATATAAGTTGATAAAGCTAAAGGAGGAACAAAATGTCTAATACAAGCATCAAACATGATGACTATACATCTGAAGATATACAGGTTCTTGAAGGACTTGAAGCGGTCAGAAAAAGACCAGGCATGTATATTGGCACAACATCGGAAGCCGGACTTCATCACCTTGTATGGGAAATTATCGACAACTCAGTCGATGAAGCTCTAGCTGGATATGCATCACACATAATCATCAGTGTAGATAATGATGATGTTGTTACGGTAGAAGATGATGGACGTGGTATGCCTACAGAGATTCATCCAAAGACTGGTGTATCGACTGTTGAAACCATCTTTACCGTTCTCCACGCAGGTGGAAAGTTTGGTGGTGGGGCATATAAGGTATCTGGCGGTCTTCATGGTGTTGGTGCTTCAGTCGTGAATGCTCTATCAAAGTGGCTTGAAGTAACCATACATATCAACGGCAAGATCTATTTCATCAGATTCAAGGATGGCGGAAAGGTTGATATTCCATTGAAAGAAATCGGTGAATGTGACCCTTCAAAGACCGGATCAACCGTAAGATTCAAAGCCGATGAAGAAATATTCAAAGAAGGAACAGCATATAGCTACAAGATTCTTTATGATCGTATCAGACAGATGGCTTTCCTAAACAAAGGCATCAGACTTACATTCAATTGGAACAAGGATGATGAAGAAAAGGGAAGCACCTCATTCTGCTATGAAGGTGGCATAAAGGAATATGTTGCCTTCCTTGACGAGAACGAAACAAGACTGTTTGAAGATGTATTCTATTGTGATGGACAGGACCATGCCACAAGCATAGCTGTCGAGGTTGCTTTGCAATATAATACAACCTATTCAGAAAAGGTATATTCCTTCTGCAATAACATCTTTACTCCTGATGGAGGTATGCATCTAGATGGCTTTAGGCAGACGCTCTCAAGAGTCATCAACTCATACGCCAAAGACAAGAACCTACTGAAGAAGGATGATCCTAACTTCACAAACGATGATATTAAAGAAGGCTTGACCGCAATCATTTCCGTCAAGCATCCAGATCCTCAATATGAAGGACAGACAAAAGGAAAACTTGGAAACGCTGAAGTCAGACCTGTCGTAAATAAGATATTTGGCGACAGCCTTAAGAGATATCTTCTGGAGAATCCAGACGTTGCCAAGATTATCATCGAAAAGGCAAAGTCAGCATCTGAAGCAAGAATAGCTGCTCAGAAGGCAAGAGAGACAGTAAGAAGAAAAGATGACTTCGGATCAGGAAATCTTCCTACGAAGCTTAAGGACTGTGCATCCAAAGATCCATCAATCTGTGAAATATATATCGTTGAGGGTAATTCAGCCGGTGGTTCAGCACAGCAGGGAAGAGATTCAAACTTCCAGGCAGTACTGCCTCTAAGAGGAAAGATTCTAAATGTCGAAAAGGCTAGACTGCATAGAGTGTTCGATAATGCCGAAATAAGAATGATGATCTCTGCTTTCGGCTGCGGATTTGGCGACGAGATCGATATCTCAAAGCTTAGATACCACAAGATCGTAATCATGACCGATGCCGATGTCGATGGTCAACACATATCTACATTGATGCTGACATTCCTGTATCGCTACTTCAAGCCACTGATTGAAGACGGCTATGTATATATCGCAATGCCACCTCTATATAAACTATATAAAGGACAGAAGACATTAAGATACTGCTACTCAGATGAAGAACTCGAACTCGCAAAGAGAGACTTCGGCGATGAAAAATATGATGTTCAAAGATATAAAGGCTTAGGTGAAATGGACCCAAGCCAGCTATGGGAAACGACCCTCGATCCAGAACACAGAACATTGAAGAGAGTATCCATTCAGGATGCAATCGATGCCGACTCCGTCTTCTCAATGCTGATGGGAGATGAAGTAGAGCCAAGAAAGAACTTCATCATTGAGAACGCACACTTCGTCAAGAACCTTGACTACTAGGAGGCCAGTTCATGGAAGAATTAGATAACAGATTTTTCAATCACGGAAACATGAAAGAAGTTAATATCTCTTCCGAAATGAGAGAGGACTTCTTAAGCTATTCGATGTCGGTAATCATCGACAGAGCCCTGCCTGATGTAAGAGATGGCATGAAGCCTGTTCACCGTCGTATTCTCTGGGCAATGTATGATGCAGGATTTACGCCTGATAAGCCACATGTAAAGTCAGCAAACATTGTCGGTGAAGTAATGGGCAAATACCATCCACATGGAGATTCGGCAATATATGAGACCATGGTCAGAATGGCTCAGGACTTCTCATACCGTTATCCGCTGGTAGATGGACACGGCAACTTCGGATCGCTTGATGGCGATGGTGCAGCAGCTATGCGTTACACCGAAGCAAGGATGTCAAAGATTTCCCTGGAATTATTGCAGGATATCGGCAAGAACACCATCGACAAGAGAGACAACTATGACTCACGTCATCAGGAACCTGTTGTGTTGCCAAGCCGTTTTCCTAACCTGCTTGTGAATGGATCAATGGGTATTGCTGTAGGTATGGCTACCAATATGCCTACCCACAACCTGGGTGAATCAATTGATGGCATCATTGCCGTAATCGACAATCCAGATATCTCAACAACAGAACTCATGGAATACATACCTGGTCCTGACTTTCCGACAGGCGGATACATTGTTGGACGTTCAGGCATAAGACAGGCATATGAGACCGGCAGAGGATCAATAATCATGAGATCAAAGTCAGTCATCGAAGACCTGCCACAGGGCAAACACAGAATCATCATTAAAGAGATTCCTTACCTGGTAAACAAGCAGGCCATGTTCGATAAGATACATGATCTTGCAAAAGAGAAGATAATCGATGGCATCTCCGAAATGAAGGACTTGTCCAACGACAGAAACGGCATCAGGATTGAGATTGAACTCAAGAAAGACGTTCAGCCAGAAGTTGTACTGAATCAGCTCTACAAGTTGACTCCAGTCCAGTCTTCGTTTGGCATCAACAACAATGTCCTTGTGGATAACAGGCCAATGCTGCTATCCCTCAAGGAAATAATCAACTACTATATCGACCACCAGATTGAAGTCATCAAGAGAAGAACCCAATATGATCTCAATGAAGCAGAGAAGAGAGCACATATCCTGGAAGGATATAAGATCGCTCTTGACAATATCGACGAGGTAATCAACATCATCAAGAATTCCAAGGATGATGAAGAGGCAAGCATCAAGCTGGACGAAAGGTTCGGTCTTGATAAGGAACAAAGCAAGGCCATCCTAGAGATGCAGCTTAGAAGACTCACTGGGCTTTCAAGAGAGAAGATCCTTACCGAACTGAACGAACTTTATGTCGCAATCAACGACTACAAGGATATTCTTGCAAACCATTCAAGAGTCATCCAGATCCTTAAAGATGAACTGAATGTCATAAAAGAGAAGTTCGGCGACAAGAGAAGAACCGAAATCATCGATGGAGAAATCGATGTTGAAGATGAAGACCTCATTCCAGAAGATCAGATCATCATCTCATTGAGCACCAACGGCTACATCAAGAGGCTTCCGATCGATACCTATCGTCTGCAGAACAGAGGTGGAAGAGGAGTCAAGGGAATGACGTTAAATGAGGATGATATCATCGATCAGAACATCACGATGTCTACCCATGATCACCTGCTGCTGTTCACCAACAAGGGCAAGGTATATCGCATCAAGGGATATAAGATTCCAGAAGCTTCAAGAAATGCCAAGGGCATCCCTGTAATCAACATCATAAACATTGACAAGGACGAAAAGGTCAAGGCCCTGGTTCCTATAAACAAGGAATGGGAAGTCAAAGGATTCCTGTTCTTCGTAACCAAGAGAGGCTTGTGCAAGAGAGTTCCTGCTTCAGAATTCGAGTCAATCAGACAGAACGGCAAGATTGCTATCACAATGAAGGAAGATGATGAACTTGTAGCAGTCAAACCTACAAACGGCGATAATCAGATAATCATTGGAGCAGCCAACGGAAAGGCTGTCCGCTTCGACGAAAGAGGCGTAAGATCGATGGGCCGTAATGCATCCGGAGTCAAGGGAATGAGCGTCGACGACACCGAAGTAATCGGCATGTGCACCGATGCTGAAGGACAGAAGGTGCTTGTCGTTTCTAAGAACGGCTACGGCAAGCAGTCAGCGCTTGAAGAATACCGCATGACATCAAGAGGAGCCAAGGGCGTCAAGACCATCAACATAAACGAAAAGAATGGCGACCTGGTAGCCCTCAAGGCAGTCAACGGAAACGAGGACTGCATGATCATGACCAACGATGGCATAATCATCAGAATCCACTTGGCAACCGTTTCGACGATGGGCCGTGCAACGCAAGGCGTCAAGCTGATGAAGCCTCAGGAAGGAACATACGTATCGGCAGTCAGCGTGCTTGAACATCAAGATGATACAGAAAACAAAGAAGACTAAATGTCTTCTTTGTTTTGAATTGTGTTATCATAAGTTTGCGTAACAGGGAATAGTAGTCAGACGAAAGCTTCAAGAGAGACGGGGGTGCTGCGACCCGCCAGCGAGCATCTGATGAATCTACCCTTCAGCTGCCCTGACCAGGCACGTGTTCTCGCGTTAAGAGATCAAGTGAAAATTAAGGTGGTACCGCGCATCAGCGCCCTTGTGCTGCCTTTTATTTTTTAGGAAAGAGGAACAGACATGATCGACATCAAACTAATCAGAGAAAACCCAGAACTCGTAAAGGAAAACATCAAGAAGAAATTTCAGGACGAAAAGCTTGTGCTTGTTGACGAAGTCAAGAGACTCGATGAAGAGTATCGTGAACTTCGTACCAAAGCTGATGATCTGAGAAGTCAAAGGAACAACGCCTCAAAGCAGATCGGTGCCTTGATGGGCAAGGGACAGAAAGAAGAAGCAGAGAAGGTCAAGGAAGAGGTAAAGAAAATCGGTGAAGAAATCGCCAAGTGCGAAGAGATTGAGCCTCATCTTGAACAGCAGATAAGAGAAAAGATGTTAGTAATACCTAACATCATCGATGAGTCCGTTCCTATCGGAAAAGATGATTCAGAAAACGTTGAAATAGAACAGTTTGGAACCAAGAGGGAATTCACCTATGAGATTCCTTACCACACCGACATCATGGAGAATCTTGATGGCATCGATATCGATGCAGCCAGAAGAACATCAGGAAACGGATTCTATTATCTGACCGGTGACATCGCTAGACTCCATTCAGCTATCCTTGCCTATGCCAGAGACTACATGGTAGGCAAAGGATTCACATATTGCGTACCTCCATTCATGATCAGATCAGAAGTCGTCACAGGGGTCATGTCATTCAAAGAAATGGAAAACATGATGTACAAGATTGAAGGAGAAGATTTATATTTGATTGGT
>CALFPO010000055.1 GCA_937919165.1 uncultured Bacillota bacterium
TGCGAGAGACAAAACAATCACAAAAGAAAAAATCCCATTCATTTGGGATTTTTTTCATGTTTGATGTTTATTGTCTTTGTTATACAAACTGGAATTTATCGCTTTCATTGTCAAACGACAAATATTTCAATATAGCTTATTGTTTTCTTTGGGTCAACATCTGCCACACCACAGAAGGAACCTTTATACCAAAGAATAAAGCTATTGTCGTTATTTACGATGCAGCACAGTGGCAATTGGCATGAGCCACCTTTGGTATAAACAGCCTTCGACGCATAGGATATTCCATAATAGTCCAATGCTTCCAATATTTTTGACCACGATGCGTGACCTTTTCCCATCAAAGCGACCACATCGGAAAGGGGCACACCGGCAAGCATTGCAACGCAGCAATGACCACACAATCCCGCTTGAATGGGGATTGGTTCAATACCATCTATTTCCCGTATGGGATGTTCCTTGGAATATGGGCTGTTATGATTGATTCGCGACAGCGTTTCAATGGGTTCCATTTCAATTTCGTATTCTTCTTCAGGCTCAAGCGCCGACAGCGTTTTCTTCGTGATAGGGATGAAATAGTTACCATTCCCTTTAGGAATCAGTTTACATTCAAAAGAGAGGCCACGGATAGACACCATGCATGGAATATTCCCCTTTATGCCTGTCTCTTCCCACACATTAAATGGTATTTTGATAAATACGCGACCACCCTCAGTATATATGTCCGCACGAAATCTATATATCATTTGACTACCAGCCTTTCACATATTTTGTTAGATAAATTCTAATTTATACAGCTCTATTTTACTATGAACAATAGTTTAAAAGACTCACATATATTCCTTATAAAAGTAATTCTTTATGTTTTCCTACATAAAATCAAGAAGTCCAAGTAATATATCACAAATGAAAATAGCATTATAATTGAATCAATTAAGGAGAACGTCTAAATATGAAAGAAACAACAAAGAAAATCTTTATCCATCATCACATCGCTTCTCGTCTTGACACTTACAGGATGCGGAAACGACAAACAGGATACGTATGAGCAGACAAACAAAAAGCCAGAAGTAACAGGCAAAGTATATGACAACGGTTCAGGACTCACCATAAGAATGGCAGAAGGCATGGAAGAAGATGAACTCGAAGGTTTCGCCATGTTCTACTATGGCGAAAGCTGCATGATGACAGCGCTCAAGGAAACATTTGAAGAATTTGAATCTGTAGGATATGATGCAGAAAACTCAAGTCTTGAAGACTACTGCGAGATCGTCAAGGAAGCTAATGGCTTGGATTTCCCATTTGAGAAAGACAGCTATGGCAATCCATACATCAGCTACGTCAATGAAGTAGATGGAAACAACTTCACCTACTACACCACCGTTCGCAAAGGCAGCGATGCCTTCTGGCTTGTAACCATGGCTTGCCTAGAGGATGAGGAAGAATTGTGGCTCCCTCAGTTTGAAGAGTGGGGAAGCACCATCACTGTTGAGTAACAAATTATTGTCAACAAAAACTACAGCGATCATTAGATCGCTGTTTTCTTTATATTAACCTTTCGTTTCTGTTCTTGAAGGATTTCACAACATCCTTGAATCCTTCTTTTGTGTCATCATTAAGTTTAGCTAGCTCATCTTCATTGAAGATCTCTGGGCAATCTCTATATAGATATTTGATGATTGCTTTTTCTAGCATCCCTTTATGAAGAAAAGCATAGGCAGCCAAGACAATGCTGAAGATTGTCATTACCACAAGGTCAAAGCCTCCTACCCTGATGGCCAAGAAGCCATAGAGCAATACTCCTAATGGTCCAAATACCCACAACACGATATTGAGTGGCCATGAATGAAGAAATGATGAACAAATGGATGTCCTTCTGCTGGAAGGATAGTTCTTGTATCTCCAGGAAAACATATTGGCCTCTAGACAATAATCATCAATTGAATCATCAGGTAGGCAATAATACATCCCACTATCATGCAGCAGAGATGGGTCTTGCCATCGACATGTGGCTGGATAGACATCAGAAACAACGCCGCAAGTGAAGAAATCGTATTCCTGAGAGCTCCGATTCCAAATATGAAGAATATCAGTAAATAGTATGCACCCTCAAGACCGAAAATGGCTCCTGAAGCGCCGATGCTCATGGTATAGTCTTCACCGATATTGTGATGCATCCAAAGCGATGCCATTTCGCCAAATATCATGGAACCGAAATAGATAATAAGCAATCTTCCAGGTCCAAATATCGCTTCAATATCAGAACCTACCACGTATAGAGAAATCATGTTGAAGGCAATATGCCTAAGATCGACATGGGTAAAGGCTGCCGTAAGCAGACGATAGAATTCCCTGTTGTGGAATACCTTGTAGTAGGACATGGCTAGATTGTCGCTGTCCAATCTTCCCTTGCGTATCAGATAGAATACGACAAGATTAATGCCAATAAGTATGAATGTGATCATTTCGTTATCTCCTTCAATCTTTCCTGATATTCCTTCGTGATTCTTTCAATCTCATCTAAAGCCTTCTGCTCGCCTGCATCGATGATTCCATCATCTTGGCTGGCAGCGCTGCGGCATGAGACAAGGAAGTTGTTCAGATAGGAAATAGCCGTCAGTATCTGCGATCTGATGTAGTAGTTGTCGGTTCTTATTTCATTGTCTTTCTTGCTGAACAGTCCCATATGACCTCCATCAATAGCCAAACTTGTCGTATTTGGTGGATACGCCCTTGGCCTTCTCAACTGGATACTTCTTTTCGGATTTGTCCTGCTTGGCATTGAGGATGTCAACGATATCTACGCCCAAAACATGTGACATCTGGATGCAATAGTTCATTACATCCGCCAGTTCATCCTTCACATCCTCAAGCTCGTAGTTCTCTTCATCCCATTGGAAGCATTCCAAAAGCTCTGAAGCTTCGATCGCAATCGACTTAGCAAGATTGGCAGGAGAGTGAAACTGTCCCCAATCTCTATCTTCAACAAACTTGTCTATTCTTTTCTCAAATTCTTCAAATCTATTCATAAGCCTTCAGATCTCCTTTGTCAGTACTTATTAAACCTAGTTTTGTTTTGTACTTCTATTAGTCCAAGTTTATCACCTGAAGCGGTCTTTACGAAAGTTGCTTATCGCTTTTTTAAAAGGATATGCTTTCACATATCCTCTATTTGCTGTTTCTTTTGTTGTAGTCTTCTACGACTTCAGCATTCCAATCAGGACACAGTTCTTTGCAATTCCTGATGGAGCTTACAGCCTTTGCGAAGGCTCCATAGCTCTTCTTGGAACCTATGCTGTCATGGACATAGTTTGTGGCTCTATCTTCGCTGATGCCATAGCTCTTGGCTGTCTCTACCGCATCGATGTTGGCAGCCAGAAACAGGAATTCCCATCCTTCTTCTTTCTGCTTCTCGACCATCTTCTTTACCTCATCGGAAGAATACTTGCTGGAAGCATTCTCATAGCCATCAGTCGTGATCATGAAGATCGTATTCTCCGGAACATCTTCCTCACGGATATACTTATGGACTGTCTTGATGTGCTTGATCGCATCGCCCATGGCATCAATCAAGGCTGTCGATCCTGAAGCGATGTAATCGTTGTCTTCCATCTTCTTTATATTATTGATATCTACACGGTCGTATAGAACGGAAGATTTCTGGTTGAATAGCACTGTCGATACCAGACATTGTCCATCCTCTTTCTTCTGCTTCTCGATCATCGAGTTGAAGCCGCCTATTGTATCGCTTTCCAGTCCTGCCATCGATCCGCTTCTGTCGATGATGAATACCAGTTCAGTCAAATTCTTTTTCATTGTTTATACCTCCTAATTAATAAGGCTGCAATTACCTTACAGCCTTATATTAGGATTTGTTGATTGATGATTGGTCGCTTTCAAGGAGACATCTTAGACATTGCCTAGAGTCTTCTGATCGTTGTAGAAAAGGATATTGTTTATCTCGAAGATATCGTATTGCTTATGCAAGATGCAGTATCTGATGATGACATCAAAAGTCTTTGATCCGCTAAGGACATAGCCAGCCTTCTCCAGAAGATTGTTGGTCTCATTCAGGTTGAGCTTCAAGGCAATGGCAAGAGCCACAGCCGTTTCCTTGCTTGGAGTATAGTTTGAATTCCTGATCTTGGAGAAAAGCCTTCTGTCGATGTTGGCCTTCCTGTAGCATTCCACATCGTTCATGCCTTTCTCATCTATATATCTGAATAGGCATTCGCTGAAGGATTCATCAAGTTCGAATTTGTCATAAGCCGCTTCTTCACAAAGCATGACTGCTTCAGGTTCAGGAATTGCCCTGCTTTTCTTTTCGTCATGGAAAACATTAGGCAAAGCCGATACGCCAAAGATATTGTTTCTTTCGATCTTCTTGGCTTCTCTTTCCTGCAGATAGTCGATAACATTCTTGAATAGACCTTTGGAAGTATCGAATGACTGCTTGTCATACACAAGCAGATAGACATCCATATCATTGTCTTCAAGGAATCTGATGATGGCTCTATTGGCGATCTTGAGTGCCTCACCTTTCGGCCAGTCCAGATGTCCTGACGCAATGAGCGGAAAGGCTATCGATTCAAGGCCGTTCTCTTTAGCCAGATTCAGGCAATTGATATAGGTGTCATATAATAGGCTGTCATCCGTGGAATAGAATGGTCCGGCTGTATGGATGATGTATCGGCAGTTGGTGAGATTGTATGACTTGGTGATGATGGCCTTGGATATCTCGATTGTTCCAAAGGAATTCAATTCCTCATCAAGCTTTGCACCAGCCCTTTGTCTGATTTCATAATCCGTTCCGCCTGATCCCGAAAGATAGATGTCGCTAGGATTGACGATGGCATCTGCTTCGATATCGCATATGTTGTTTCTTAATATTGTTAATGGCATAGTTTTTCTTTATAATGATGCATTCGTTCCTTGATGGGCAATGCATCTAGCCTAAGCTAATATCGTCAAGGCATTCTGGATATTCTCTATCTTGATGCTCTTATCGACTGTGGCCTCTTCACCATCCAGAGTCCAGATTGTCTTTCCTTCGAATTCGAACTCGATCTCCTCTGCCTTGAACATATGGAAATATTTGCTTGGCTGGGTCATCATCGACAGATAGTCCAAGGTATCGAAGATGCTTTCGGCATATTCGACGATGAGGACATTGAACATTCCATCATCCATCTTAGACCGTTTCTTATCCACCAACTGCACGCCGGCAACCCTGCCGCCTGAGAACACCAGCCCAAACAGAGCGTTGGTCTTCTTGACGTGACCTTTGATGGTATACTTTACCGGAACAGGCTCGATGCTAGGAATACGGCTAATGCCTTCAAAGATATAGGCAAGCGTTCCGAAGGTTTCCTTGGCACTGCGGTCGGTCTTGAAAGGCACATCGCAGAAGGCTCCGAATGCTGCCACATAGTTGAAGTAGTGCTCGCCAAACTTTCCGACATCAAAGGTCTTTCCTTCGCTGTTGCAGATCCTTTCTGCAATAGACCTGAAATCAGTCCCAAGATCATAGTTGGAGCCGAAATCGTTCATCGTACCGCTTGGAAAGTAGCCGATCATTGGCTTATGTTCACAATGCATAAGGGCATTGCTGACCTCATTCAAGGTTCCATCTCCACCAAAGGCGCATACAATATCGTACTTGATGCGATTCTTCAATAGATATTCATATGCATCATTAACCTTCTGGGTGACATAGACGGTTGTCTTGTGTCCGTATCTGGAAAAGACATCCATTGCATCAAGCAATTGGCTCTTGGAGTTCTTTGTTCCTGAATGAGCATTGATTATCAAGAGAATCTTCATATTCTTATTATACCTTCAGGAATATAATAAGGCTATGGATGAAATCAGTGCAGGAGCAGTCCTTTATACTTTAGTAGATGACAAGATAAGATATCTTGTCTCATTGGATTTCCACAACAACTGGGGCTTCCCTAAAGGCCATCTTGAAAAAGGCGAATGCGAAGAGGAAGCAGCCCTGAGAGAGATCAAAGAAGAGGTCGGAATAGAGGCTCAACTCAATATCGAATTCAGGGAAGAGCTCATCTATCCTATGGCCAACGGCAACATCAAACATTCCATCTACTTCATCGGCTACTATGAGGATCAGACACCAGATAGACAGCTTGAGGAAGTCCAGGAAACAAGGCTATTGAGCTATGAAGAGGCTCTTGATTGCCTCACCTTCGACAGCATGAAAGATGTACTCAAGAAGGCCAACA
>CALFPO010000056.1 GCA_937919165.1 uncultured Bacillota bacterium
GCAGGCTTCTTAGCTTCAGTCTTCTTTGCAGCAGGCTTCTTCGCTTCAGTCTTCTTTGTGCTAGGCTTCTTTACTGCAGCCTTTACTGCTTTCTTCGCCTCTGCTTTCTTTTCGCTTACTTTCTTTTCGGCTGTCTTTTTTACAGCAGTCTTCTTTTCAGCAACTTTTTTAGCAACTGCTTTTTTCGCAGCAGTCTTCTTCTCTTCTGCTTTCTTCTCAGCCTTCTTCTTTGTATCAGCCGTCTTTTTCTCAACGTCTTTCTTTGTAACGGCAACTTTCTTTTCTAATTTTTTTGTAGCCATATTTGTCCCTTTCTTACTCAGGAGTTATTCTCCAAAACAAATTATAGTATACGCAATTTTCTATTACAAACTACAGTTTCTTATGAAATCATCGCAAACCTTGAAATATCTTTCATCCTGCATGGCTTCAGTATGCTTCTTCCCCTTGACACTGAAATACTTCTTTGGACCTTTGTTATGGTTATAGAGAATCCTTGACATACTGAATGGCACAAAGTCATCATCTTCGCCATGTATGAATAGAATCGGTATCTCATTGTTCTCGAGCGCCTTCTTTGGCGAACAATCATCATATGTCATTCCAAACTCACGAACCATCTTCTTCTCTATCATCGATAAGATAAAGCCTGTTCTGTTGACATTCTCCAAACGCAAGAAATTGTCGATCTCATCTTTTAATGTGGAGAATCCGCAGTCCTCGATTATACTGACGACATTCTTAGGTAAAGTACTCCTTGTTGTCATCATGCATGTGGCTGCTCCCATCGATAGTCCATATAGCGTTATCTTGCAATCAGGTTCAAGTTCAATAAGATAATCAATCCATTTAAGGATATCAAGAGATTCCTTTTGGCCATAAGTATAGTATTTGCCTTCAGATTCTCCGGACGATCTTTGATCTACCAACAACAGATTATATCCTAGCTTATCGAATTCATATCCTCTTTCATACATCTGGGCCTTGCTGTGCCATATGCCATGGACCATGATCAGATAATGCTTGCTTAAATGATTATGTATATCCAAGCCGGCAAGCTTCAATCCGTCGTAAGATGTGATCTTCACTTCCTTGACATTGCTTCTGTTTAGCCAGGCACTGATTTGAGGTTCAATCGGATCGTTCTTGTCGTTTCGTTTGAAGGTACGATTGAAGAACACTTCACTTAAGGCCTTGTATGCAGAAAAGGACATTGCCGATCCGGCAGCGCAAGCTATCAGAATATTCTTTGTTGAATCCTTCACTATTCGAGCTCCTTCTTCTTCTCAAGTAGAGTATTGTATGAATTCTGATAGTTCACAAGCTTAGCCTTCTCTTCTTCTACCTTTGCAGCTGGAGCCTTGGAGATGAACTTCTCATTTGACAGCATCTTCTGTGATCTGTCAATCTCGCTTTCAAGTCTTACGAGCTCCTTTGCAATCTTCTCAAGTTCTGCAGCCTTGTCGACAATCTCGTTCATTATATATGAGATCTTACCGAAGCTTGTAGGTCGAACAATCGTCTCTTCTGATGTTTCATTTATCAGATTCACCTTAACCATCTTGTAAAGAATAGACTTCAAGGAATCGCTCAGTTCCATGCCATCGATCAGAATGCTGAGTTCCTTTGATGGCTTGATGCTGTTCTCGGTCTTGATTTCTCTTGTCTGCTTGATTATCTCAATTATGTTATCGATATCATTCGCCTTCTTCAGATCGATTCCTTCTATCTTCTCTGGCCATGATTCGATGCATATAGACTTGTCTTTGCCATGAATTGACTGATAGATCTCCTCAGTAACGAATGGAATGAATGGATGAAGAAGCTTGATGATGGCATCTAGCGTATAGATCAATGTATTGAGGGTCTCATGCTTCTCTTCCAGATTATCGGAATTGAGTGCTGACTTCGTGAATTCGATATACATTGAGCAGAAATCATCCCATACAAACGACATGATCTCATTACCGGCGATGCCGAATTCATACTTGTCTAGATTTGCGCTTGCAGATTCGATTGTTGCATTCAATCTATTGATGATCCAAGAGTCGATATCGTTCTTGATTGAAGGCTCATGATACTCATATGTCTCGTCGCAATTCATCAATACATATCTTGATGCATTCCATAGCTTATTGATGAAGTTCCAGTCTGCTTCCATCTTTTCAGTAGAATAGTTCATATCCAGTCCTGGTGTAGAGTTGGTAGATAGGAACAGTCTCAAAGTATCGCAACCATACTGGTTAATTAGATCAATAGGATCAATGCCATTGCCTAAAGATTTCGCCATCTTTCTTCCCTTTTCATCTCTGATAAGACCATGGATAAGACAGTCTCTGAATGGAACCTCATTGGTGAAATGACGAGCGCTGAATGCCATTCTGGCTACCCAGAAGAAGATGATGTCATAGCCAGTAACCATGCAGCTGGTTGGGAAATATCTTTCCAGATCGGCGGTCTTTTCAGGCCAGCCAAGTACAGAGAATGGCCATAAGGCACTTGAGAACCAGGTATCCAATACATCTTCATCCTGATGATAGTTCTCGATATCTTTTGGAGGTTCAACTTCGCAATAGATTTCGCCAGTTTCGTTATGATACCAGACAGGAATGCGGTGTCCCCACCAAAGCTGTCTAGATATGCACCAGTCCTCGATATTCTCAAGCCATTGATTGAAGGTCTTTTCAAATCTCTTAGGATAGAAATTGATCTTTGATTCTTCATTCTCCTGGGCCTTAAGCACATCCTCAGCCAAAGGCTTCATTCTTACGAACCATTGCTTAGAAAGATATGGCTCTACCATTACGCCCGTTCTTTCAGAATGTCCAACACTATGGACAATCTTCTCTTCTTTCACCAGAACACCCTGTTCCTTGAACTTCTCAAGGAGCTTCTCACGGCAAGCAAAACGATCTAGCGTATTGAATTCGCCAGCCAGTTCATTCATGGTTCCGTTCTCATTCATGCAGATAGGCATCTCAAGATTATGTCTGATAGCAATCTGATAGTCATTAGGGTCATGTGCAGGCGTGCACTTCATGGCACCTGTGCCGAAACCGATCTCGATATATTCGTCGCCGATTATAGGCAAGATATCACCATTGGCAGGATTGATGCATTTCTTGCCGATCAGATGATTAAGCTTATCGTCCTTAGGATGTACAACAACGCAAACATCACCGAACATTGTTTCAGGTCTTGTGGTAGCGACCGTAAATGTCTCATCGCTGTCTACTACATGGTATTCAAGATAATACATGAATCCTTCAACATCCTTATGTATTACCTCGATATTGCTTAATGCGGTCTTTGCTTCAGGGTCCCAGTTGATAACTCTTGCGCCCTGATAGATAAGACCTTCCTTATAGTATTTTACAAATACTTCCGCAACAGCTTTAGATAAGCCTTCATCCAAGGTAAAACGTTCTTTGCGGTAATCTACAGAAATGCCAAGCTTAGCCCATTGGGCACGAATGAAATCAGAGTATTTTGCTTTCCATTCCCAAGCCTTTTCCAGGAACTTCTCTCTTCCAATATCATAGCGGGATACACCCTGTTCCTTCAGTCTTGCATCAACCTTTGCCTGCGTAGCGATACCTGCATGGTCCATGCCTGGTACCCAAAGCACATCAAAACCTTTCAAGCGATGATATCTTGAAAGCAGATCCTGGATGGTATTGTCCATGGCATGTCCAAGATGCAGCTTGCCAGTGACATTTGGTGGCGGAATAACGATGCAATATGGCTTTTTGGCCATATCTCCGCATTCAAAATACTTATGGTCCAGCCATTCCTGGTACTTGCCTTCCTCTACGGCTTTAGCATCATACTTCTGAGCTAACATAATCAGTCCTCCTAAATTAAAAGGTGGCACAAAGGGCGCATAAGCGCGGTACCACCTTATTTTCTAACTTATGTCTTTAACGCAGACCTACGTACATAGTAGACTCCAAGACAACATTTTCATTCCATCCAGTATAGCTTTCACCACCCGCTATATCTCTACATTCCCAATGGAACTACTTTCTTCTTTTCAACGTCTATTCTATTATAAAGCACATTATTGCTTTTTGAAAATACTTTGATCAAGATCATTTCTAAGCATGCCGTAGATATATGAATCAGTCCATTCGTCCTTGGCATAATAGTCGCTTATGAAATGTGCTTCTCTTCTCATCCCGATTCTTTCCAAAAGACGATATGAGTCCACATTTCTGGTATCGGTATCGGCATATATTCTATGCACATTCTCTTCCTTGAATAGATATGTGCATAAAGCGAATACAGCTTCAGTTGCATATCCATTCTTATAGTATTCCTTATTGAATACATAACCGATCTCAACTGTCTCTTTCATCGTGGAATACCAGGCGGAAACGACACCGATCATCCTTGAGTCATACTCAACCGCAAGATCAAGGATATGTTTCTCTTTTAGAGAATCATGGGCCAGTTTCTCGTTGAACTTCGAATCCTTTTCCTTGTCTGTCCATGCATAATAAGGAAGATACCTGCATACATCATCATTCATGAAGATAGCGAAACAATCGTTGCGATCTTCTTCAGACATATTTCTTAGAATCAGTCTATCAGTGATAATTTTCATAAATCTAGTTTAGCAAATAATGATAAGATATTCATATGCAAAAGAAGTTCAATCTATTCGAAAGGATCTTTCTGATCTGTGGAGCCGTGCTTAACATAGTCACTTTCATCATTACCAGATCGACAACGCTTTCGCTTATCCAAAGTATGCTTTCGATATTCAATGCCGTATATACCGCAAAAGGAAGCTTTATTGGATACATATGTCTGCTTGTAGAAGGGTCAATATATTCCTATATTTCCTTTATGCATAAATACTATTCTGAAGTCATCATAACCATGGGCATCAACATACCTATGGCTTTATGGGGACTCATCACTTGGCTAAGGCATCAGGACAAGAAGACAGAAGCTGTAGAAGTAACTTCCTTGAGCAATAAAGAGATTGTTCTTGCGATTCTTTCTCAAGTTTTATGCAGTTTCTTCTATTATTGGCTGCTTCGGCAATTCAATACAGATATGCTTATCGTATCTACCATATCGATGTGCGTGAATGTGCTAGCAATGTATTTTTCGGCAAAAAGATCAGTGCTTGTATTCTGGTCCTATATGGTCAACTGTCTCATCAGAATAAGCTTATGGACTATACCTGCCTTGAATGGCGATTTCAGCAATTTCCCGATTGTCATATCTTGCGCAATGTATTTCATATGCGACATCTACGGAATCATAACCTGGAACAGACTTGAAAAGAAACAGAACGCTAGGGATTAACCTAGCGTTCTTATTGATTTGTCTATATATTCCTTTATCTGCTCAAGATTCTTTCTCTTCAGTGAAGAAACAAAGACAATGTTTTCAATATCCTTGAAAAGCCTATGCTTATTGTTCATAAGCTCATTGTTGGAAAGTTTATCGATCTTGTTAGCGACAATCAGATAATCTATACCCTTTTCTTCAAGAAACTCCTTCATATCAAGATCATCAGCAGTCAAGCCAATCCTTGAATCGACAATCATGATCGTCAAGGCAATCTTGTCTTTTCTTGAGAAATAGGCTTCCATCATCTCGCCAAACTGAATCGCTTCCTGTCTTGATCTTCTGGCAAACCCATAGCCAGGAACATCGACAGCTGTGTATTCATCATTGATATTGAAAAAGTTTATCAGTCTTGTCTTTCCTGGTGTCTTGCCTGTATAGGCAAGGCCTTTTTTGTATAGAGCATTCAGAAGTGAAGACTTTCCGACATTGCTTCGCCCAACAAAGACAACTTCCTTATCTGTTTCCGGAAAATCTTCTTTCTTGATGGCAGATTTAATGAAGCAGATCATTACAATAATGCCTCTTGGATAACCTGGTCTACCTTCTCTACTGGAATGTATGTCACATCATTCTTGACGGTATCAGGTACATCATCAAGATCCTTCAGATTGCCTTTAGGAATGATGATTGTCTTGATGCCACTGCGATGAGCAGCCAAAGACTTCTCTTTCAATCCGCCAATAGGCAGGACATTACCTCTCAAAGTAACTTCACCAGTCATGGCAAGATCCTTCTTGACCGCTCTATTGGTCAAAGCCGATACCAAAGCGGTAGTCAATGTGACACCGGCTGATGGTCCATCTTTAGGAACAGCGCCTTCTGGAACATGGATGTGGATGTCATGTTTATCGAAGAATTCTATTGGGATGCCATATTTCTTGGCATTAGCCTTGATATAGTCTAGCGCAATCTTGGTTGATTCGACCATGACGTCGCCCAATTGGCCTGTCACAACCAAGTTTCCTTTGCCTTCAAAGTAGTTGACTTCAACAGGAAGGATATCTCCGCCAAATGAAGTATAAGCCAGTCCTGTAACGACACCGATCTGGTTCTTCTTTTCTTTGGTTCCATATTCGAACATCTCATGGCCAAGCCACTTGTTGATAAGCTTCTTGGTAACCTTGACGCTCTTCTTCTTTTCCTTGAGTATCTCAAGCACTGTCTTTCGGCAACATGTACCGATCAATCTTTCAAGCTGTCTGACACCAGCTTCTCTTGTATAGTGTCTGATCAGATAGACAATGATATCATCTTCGAGCACCATCTGTTTCTCTTTCAGGCCATTCAGATTCATCTGCTTACTCAACAGATGGTTTTTGGCAATCATCATCTTTTCATACTCTGTGTAGCTTGAAAGCTCTATTATCTCAAGACGATCCAATAATGCAGGCGGTATATTCTCGCGATAGTTGGCAGTACAGATAAACAGAACATCAGAAAGATCATAAGGCTCTTCAAGATAATGATCCGAGAACATGCTGTTCTGTTCTGGATCCAGTACTTCCAGCATAGCGCTTGATGGATCACCCTTATAGTCAGATGCCATCTTATCGATCTCGTCAATCAGGAATACAGGATTGAGAACCTGAGCTCTCTTCATACCCTGAATGATGCGTCCTGGCATAGATCCAAGATATGTACGGCGATGGCCCCTGATCTCTGCTTCATCGCGAACGCCGCCAAGACTGATCTTCACGAATTTTCTGTCCAATGCACGAGCTACAGATTTTGCCAATGACGTCTTGCCGACTCCAGGAGGACCTACAAGACAGATTATAGGTGACTTCAATGAATTGGTCATCTGTTTGACCGCAAGATATTCAAGTATTCTTTCCTTGACCTTATCAAGTCCATAATGATCTTCATCCAGAATGCGTGATGCATCATCAAGATCATCGTTATCTACAGATTTCTGATACCATGGCACATTAAGCAGCCATTCAAGATAGGTTCTAATGACGCCTGTCTCTCCGGTTGTAGGAGGAAGCATCTCATAATGCCTGAATTCTTCTCTCGCCTTAATCTTGACATTTTCAGGATATGGCTCATTTTCCAGCTTCTCTTTCAGATCATCGATATCTGAACCAGATTCGCTTCCGCCAAGTTCATCTTTGATGGCCTTCAGCTTCTCTCTTAGATAATAGTCACGCTGACCATCTTCAATGCTTTCCTTGACCTTCTCATTGAGTTCCTGTTCGATCTTGTCCATATTTCTTTCTTTTTCAATATGTTCAAGCATCATGTTTACTCTTTCCATGACATTGTTCTGTTCAAGGAAAAGTTGCTTATCGGCAGTGGTCTGGATATATATCTGTGCAAAAGTATCGGCTAGAACTGATGCCAAACCTGCATCGAATACAGAAAGCTGACGCAATGGAAAACCAGGTCTTGCGTATTTCTGGGCTATCACATTGAATTCAGCAATAGCCTTTTTGCATACAGCTTCTATCTCGCTGTTGTCGTCAATGATATCGTGAAGTTCTTCAATTTCTACGAAATTAACATCATCCTTGATGAAATGCTTATTGATCTTGCATCTGGTCAGACCTGAAAATACTACCTTCAGATGATCATCTCTTTCCCTGGAGCTCTTTATATGGCAGATTGTACCTACATCATAGACATCATCAGGAGTTGGATTGTCTATTGTAAGGTCAACCTGGGAAACGATGACCATATTAAGATTGTAAGCAAGTGCATAGTTTACTGCATCAATGCTGAGTTTTCTTCCGACTTCAATCGAAAGATCCTGCATCGGAAATATGACTGCACCACGCGTGCACAATAATGGGTATGAATAACTGCTACTCATCTGCTACCTCCTTATGATTGATTAAAAGACGCAAAGCGTCTTTATTATTTCTTGAGAAGTTCTAGTGCCTTGTTCAGCAGCAAGTCATCAGTCAAACTGCTATCTGGAATCAGTGACTTGATTTCTTCTGCTTCCATGCCGTACTGTTCGGCAATCTTCTTATATTCGTTCTCGATATCTTCAGCACTTACTTCAAGCTTTTCGTTCTTTGCGATATTGCTTAAGCCAAGATTGATCTTGATTCTCTTGATGGCATCATCTTTCATTGATTCTTTCATTGAATCGATTGTCTGACCGGTAATGCTCAAGAACTGCTGTAATGCCAGACCCTGCTGCATCAGCCTCTGTTCATATGACTGAACCATTGTATCAAGTTCGCTGTTGATCATGACTTCTGGAATCTCAACTTCAGTCATTTCTGCAAGCTTATCCATCAGATCATTGTCAGCCTTATTCTTAGCTTCATTCTCTTTCTTTTCACTCAGTTTCTTCTTGGTATCTTCCTTCAGTTCATCAACGGTATTGATGCCGTCCATCTTTAGTTCTTTGACGAATTCATCATCCAAAAGTGGAAGAACCTTCTTCTTGATTTCATGAACTGTTACATTAAAGGTTGTTTCCTTGCCCTTAAGATTTTCTGCCTGATAGTCCTCTGGGAAAGTAACCTTGATCTCTTTGGTCTCTTCTGGCTTCATGCCGATAAGCTGTTCCTCGAATCCAGGAATGAAAGATCCTGAACCGATGACAAGATCATAGTTCTCACCCTTGCCGCCATCAAAAGGAACACCATCAAGGAATCCTTCAAAATCGATGACTGTCGTATCGCCATTCTCAACTTCGCCATCTTCCTTGATTTCAAGATCAGCTTTTCTATCAAGAAGATCAGCAATCTGATCGTCTACTTCCTTGTCATCAACCTTTACCTCATCAACCTTATATTCAAGCTTCTTGTAGTCACCAAGCTTTACATCAGGCATTACAGGAAGTTCAAAAGTCATGACGCACTTGTCATCATCGATAGAATCAAGTCTTAAGCTAGGTCTATCTATGAGTTCAATGTTGTGCTCTTTGATAGCTTCATCTAAAGCGCCTTGCGCCAGATTTTCTGCAGCATCAAGAAGCACCTTGTTGTTGTTTATATACTTCTCAACGATATGCCTTGGAGCCTGACCTTTTCTGAAGCCTTTAACTTCGATTTCGGATGCATTCTTCTTGAAAGCCTTCTCAATGGCATTCTTCCAAGATTCTCCTTCTAATGTGCATGTTACTTCTGCTTTTGCATTTTCTATTTTCTTAATATCAATAATAGTTCTAACTAATTCAGATTCATAATATGATGATTTATTTAGAATTGGTGAAAATCTGAATAACATTGAATAGTTAGATGATTCAACAACAACTAAATATCCGCAGTAATTACCAACTTCTATTTCAGATACTGTTGCAATACAGCCTAAACTTTCACATATAAGCTGTACATCATATGCAAGCTGTTTAGATATTGTTATGAAATGAATATCTGTATGCATTCGGCTACAGTTACTACTATCAAAAATACCTCTGATTATTTCTGCACGATTCTCAATACTGTTGTATTTATAGACATCAGGAATAAATTGTGTCGTAAGTTTAGTTTTTGTTAAATTCATTGATTCAATAACTGCATAGATATCATCAGTAACAACGAATTGATTCAGTTTATTATTGTTATCTGAGGACTTAATATAACAGTTATCAGGAATATTATCAGCTATGTACTGATACACATCAAACGCATTAGTTTTAAAAAATATACTATCTTGATTATTGAATAACACTCCATTGCCGATTAAATAACCTAACAGATATGGATTAATAATTAATTCCTGTTCTGCAAACTCAACAGGTTTACACACATCAACTGCATGTGCCTTATATCCTACTGCTGTGAGTCTCATATCTCGTG
>CALFPO010000057.1 GCA_937919165.1 uncultured Bacillota bacterium
TGTTGCTTCGCGATGAATTGGAATGATCTTTTTCATCTGTTCACTTCTTTCAGTCAAGTGTGCAACACCTTCTGTAGCAACATATCCTGGAACAATGCCATTGACATATATGCCACGCGTTCCAACCTCTTTTGCAAGGTTGCCGGTAAACGATCTAACAGCGCCTTTGGTTGCGGCATATATTGGATTGCCTGATCCGTCTGAACGATAGGCTGTCTTAGAGATTGTGTTTACAATGTGTCCTCCACGTCCCTGTTCATCCCAAAGATTAACCGCTTCACGGCACATGATCATTGTTCCTTCTACAGTGACAGCTTCATATCTTCTGATCTCTTCAATCGTCAATGTCTTAACTGATGATGGTCCCATGAGTCCTGCATTATTCATTACATAGTCGACCGTTCCAAATTCTTCTACAGTTTTCTTGAAGATATTCTTAACATCTTCTTCGTTAGAGATATCTGCTCGAATAGCTAGTGCTCTGATTCCATATTCCTTTTCTAGCTTGTCGCATGCTTCTTGCGTCTTTTCGATTGGGCAAAAATCCGCAATGACAACATTGCTTCCCTCTTCCGCAAATACCTCAGCAATTCCGTATCCTATGCCTCTGGCTGCACCCGTAATGATTGCAACGTGACCTTTTAATCCTAAATCCATACTTTCCTCCTATAATCCTAATTCTTCTTTAGCTTTCTTCTGCCATTCCTGGAATTTCTCGTTATTCAGTACCTCAGGATTCACAAGACCTACTGTCTTTCCGTCTCTGATAAGATTTGTGATTCTTTCAAATACTAATCTTGGAGAATTTAATGCAGCATCAAGAGTAGCTCCTGCTCTATGAGTTGTTAAAGTTACATTGTCTAGTTTTCTGAACGGGCTATCTACTGCAAGCGGCTCCTCATCGAACACATCCAGTGCCGCACCAGCTATATCGTGGTTCTGCAAGGCCTTGAGCATTGCATCATAATCAATCAGACCAGCTCTCGCTGTATTGATCAAAAAGGCAGTTTTCTTCATTAAACCAATCTCTTTTTCACCGATTGCATGATGAGATTCTGGAGTCAATCTGGCGTGTACGCAAACGAAATCCGCATCTTTGAAAAGCGTTTCCTTATCAACCAGCTTAGCATTGTAAGGCTTAACTGCATCTTCATTAAGATATGGATCGTAAACTTCAATATTTACATGGAAACCCGACAGTTTTTCAGCCATCAGCTTGCCGATATAACCAAAACCGAACAAGCCAATCGTCTTTCCTCTTAGATCGGGGGTAAAATCGCTGTTAGAGAACTTTGTCTGCCATTCTCCGCTCATGATTGAGTGATGAGCTCTTGCGATATTTCTTGCTTCTGAAAGAATCATTCCGACAGTGAAGTCAGATACAGCATCAGCATTTCTTCCTGTTGCATTAACTACGGCAATGCCTCTTTCTGTTGCTGCATCGACATCAATGTTTTCCATGCCGGCTCTAACAACACCAATAACCTTTAGGTCATCGAATGCATCCATGCCTTTTCCAGAGAAAGGGCAGAAAGATCCAACCAGAATACTTGTATCTGGATTGTTTGTGAATCCTTCAGGTACTGGCTCATCGTTTGGACCATTTACTTCTATTCGTCTGAATATTTCAGACATATCAGGTACGCTTGGATCATCCCAATCTTCAAATACACAATCTACGCCTTTGAAGTCTTTTGCAAAGACCTTTATTGGTTCTCCAATTTCAGGAATTCTTTTTTCTAATATGCATGTAAGTTTCATAAGTGATTTATCTCCTATTTCAAAGCTAAGTTATAAACGTTGATAATGTCTTCTTTGTTCAGTTTTACAAAGAAACCAATTCCGCTTTCTCTATTCATCAATGCCTTGTTGGCCATCTCTTCGAAGCGTGAATCATCGATTTCGCACTTAGGATATTCGCTAAGTCTTGTTGGAAGCCCTAAATCTGCAATCCATTTTTCAAATGCAGCAATGCCTTCCAGAGCGATTGTTTCATCGTCTTTACCTTCAGGGTTAACTTCCATTCCATAAATCGCAAAGTTCTTGAAGCGCTGTACATCATGCTTATAGACATACTTCATCCAAGCAATCATAGACATTGTTACAGCCGAGCCATGTGTAATGCCATATATTGCACTTAGTTCATGTCCAAAATCATGTGATGCCCAATCTTGTTCTCTGCCAACACCAAGCGTGTCGTTGTGTGCGATAGTTCCTGTCCACATGATTTCTGATCTTAAGTCATAGTTTTTCAGGTCTTTAACAAGTTTAGGTCCTATATTGTGCAAGGTTCTAAATGCAGCCTCATCAAGTGCATCGATGATATATGTGTTTGGGGTGTTTGTGAAGTATCTTTCAGCAACATGTGAGAACATGTCGGCAATTCCGCATGCCGTCTGCCATGCTGGCAATGAACATGTGATTTCTGGATTTTCAATGGCAAATTTTGGGAATACGGCTGGTCCGCCACAGCCCCATTTCAGCCATCCATCTTCGTTTGTAATGATTGTTCCGGCAGAAGACTCAGAACCCGTTGCTGCAATGGTAATTATTGCTCCTATTGGTAAAGCGTTGAATACAGGGTGAACGCCTTGAGCATTGCAGAAATAATCCCATACATCACCATCATAGACTGCTCCAATTGCGATTGCCTTGGCTGTATCGATTGTAGAGCCTCCACCGAAGCCAACTATCATTTGGACTTTCTTTTCTTTGGCGATGTCAACGCCTTTATGAACTAGACTCAAAACCGGATTTGGTTGTACTCCAGTCAGTTCAACTGACTCTATATCAGATTTTTTTAGACTTTCTCTGACTTCTGTTAGCCAGTTGCTGTTTTCTAGGAATGGATCATATACCAGCATGATGTTGTTGCATCCATAGCCTTTTACAACTTCTCCTAGCTGTTTATGTGTATCTTTTCCGTGATAGAACGTTGTTGGGATACCATGAACGAAATTTTGCATTAATTTTCCTCCTATTTTTAACCTTATGTTATGCCATTAAGGATGTTCGTTTAACATTTTTCAAAACGATTGCACAAATGTTAATTATTAACATTTATCCCTTTTAATATAAAGGTATTGTGTTGGTCTGGTGTTTAAAATAACCTAAAATTAATGACAGAAAATGGAGGATTAATTTAATGGGAAAAGTCAGAACTGTTTTAGGTGATATTGACTCTTCGGAATTAGGTTATACATTACCACATGAACACGTTTTCATGGATGTTGCCGGACACGGAAAGCCTGATTGCGATTGGTCTTTGTGGCGTTGGGATGAGCAGCTTGATATGGTCAAGTCGTTCAAGGCGCATGGAGGTGGCACATTGGTTGATGCTAACCCTACAAGTGCTGATGGTCGTGATGTTGCTCGTCTGTACACCGTTTCAAAACAGACAGGTGTTAATATCTTGGCTTGCACAGGCATTGTTAAGGAACAAGTAAAGGATG
>CALFPO010000058.1 GCA_937919165.1 uncultured Bacillota bacterium
TGCAGAGTATTCCAAGCAGCAGCTATATGAAGCCACAAAATTCTATCTGGAAAGAGCTGAAGAATATGCAGCAATGATTCCTAGAGATGGCAGCCATGCCATAAGACAAGACTTCTATGAGCTGGCAAGGCTGGCACCGAACGGATACAAAAAGCTTGAAGACAGATATCCCGTCTTCAAGGGAAACGATGTGCCAGTCAAGAATGTATCTTTGATCGGAAAGGAAATGCTGAAGAACGATATCGTCGGCATCTTCATGCCATTAAGCGCCGAAGCGGGAATATCGATCGAAGATGCCGTTGTCCCTATGTGCTTTGACATGTGCCATGAGCTTGCCCATAGGCTCTGCATTGCCAGTGAACAGGAAGCAAACTTCTGTGCCTTTCTTTCCTGCATCAGCAACGATGATGTAAGGTTCATCTATAGCGGCTACTATAAGGCCTATACCTATTGTTTCTCGGCACTGTATAAAGAAGACAACGAACTTGCCCTATCTTTCAATCAAAAAGATTCTCTAGTCTATATCGACAGAGTCGATACCAATGAGCACTATAGCCAATATGACTCACCAACCAAGGAATACGTCAACCAGATGAATGATGACTATCTGAAGCTCTTCTCGCAAGAGAGCGGCGTCAAGTCATATGGTGAAGTTGTCGATTATCTGATAGCTTGGCAGCTAAAGCAATGAAACAAGAGCCAACAGCTCACGCTTTGATACATATCCATCTATTTCATATATTCTTCTTCCCGATGAATAGTCTTTGATGTAGCTTCCATCATATTCTAGCTTTCTTCTTCCTGAAGAATATTCCACAAGATGGTCACCGCTAATCTCAAATAAACATCTTCCATTCGAATAGTCCTTGATGTAGTTTCCTTCCATCTCAAGCACTCTTCTTCCGCTTCTGTAATCAGATATATAATTGCCATCAATGATGTATCTGCGCGAGCCTGTTGCGTAGTCTTTCAGATATCCGCCATCTATCTCAGCTATCCGACGTCCATTGCTGTAATCAATTATGTATGCCATTCACTTACCTATTATTATCTATAATTGTACATTTGCTATAATTTGTTTAGGAGAATTCTTATGAAAAAACAAGATAATAACTATATTGCAACCAAACAGGAACACATCACCTATGATGTATTCTGGTTTGGCCAGAACCTTCTTTGGGGCTATGCGGGTTTCTTGGCGTCATATCTGACCATGGGCTTAGGAATCGATGCTGCAACAGCCGCAGCCGTCATGCTGGCACCTCAGGTGTGGGATGCCGTCAACGATACGCTGTTTGGCTATGTCGTAGACAGGTTCCGTTTCAAGAACGGTCAGCAGTTCATGCCTTGGATCAAGATCGGCGTCTTCGGCATTGGCATGATATCGATACTGATGTTCTCGATTCCTGTCAATCTTGAGCAGCGCTACAAGATAATCTGGTTTGTGCTTGCCTACATCCTGTTCGATGCCCTGTATACATTCCTGGATGCGCCAGCCTTTGCGATGTCGACCGTCATGACCGACAACATTCAGGAAAGGACAGCCTTCATTTCCGGCAACAAGCTCTTTGCGATGCTGGGTGGCGTAGTCGCTACCGTGCTTATCGGTACCGTTACCGATAAGGTTGGCTGGACTATCGGTGCCATCATCTTCTGTGGCCTTGGCTGCCTATTGATGATCCCTTATCTTTTCTGTGGCAAGGAAAGAAGAAAGCAAAGCGATGATGACAAAGAAGAACAGTTTACTTTCAAGCAGATGTTTGCCTATCTCAAGGCCAATAATCAGCTCTTTGTCTGCCTGTTTGCGTTCATCATCTTCGGCATGACCGCCTTTGAATCAGCCATGTCGCTATATGTCGCCAGCGTATGCTTCGGCGATCTTTCCAAGCAGCTTTATCTGACAGCTTGCGCTGCCTTGCCGGTAATCCTCGTATCAGCGATCCTGCCATCTCTGGCAAAGAAATTCGACAAGCTCTATCTGCTTATCATTTCCTTGGCTTTCTCGGCTATCGTATCGATTGTTGCTCTGTTTGTGGGATATGACAACTTCATAGTTGCCTTGATCATGATTGCCCTTAAATGTGTAGGCCTTGCCAGCTGGCAGGTAATCATATACATGCTGGTAGCCGATACCACCGAATATGGTACATACAAATCAGGAACCAGAGCTACCGGCATTTCCTTCTCTTTGCAGACATTCATCTCCAAGCTCAAGAATGCCTTCGTCAACTCGTTCATGCTGCTGTGCATCTCATGGACAGGATATATAGCTGAAGCAGAAACTCAGGCTGTGCAGGTTGCCGACAATATGTGGAAGGTATTCTTGCTTGTTCCAACGATCGGCTATATTGTAGGCATCATCGTTCTGCTTCTTTTCTACAAGCTACGCGATCCTGATGTCCAGATCATGGCAAAATACAACAACAAGGAAATCTCTTTTGAGGAGGCCAACGCCAAACTAGGCGAGAAGTTCGGCACTCCATACAGAAAGGATGCTTAAGATGAATCTAGATGAAATAATCAGAACCTATGGTGCCATACCTGATCTGACAAGCTTCAAGAGACCATTGTTTGTTGGTCCGCATCCTGATGATATCGAGTTTGGTTGCGGAGGACTGATATCCCGTTTCAAGGAACTTGGTACACCTGTAACGTACTGCATCGTAACCGATGGCGCTGCCGGAAGCAATGATCCAGCCATCACTCCAGAGATGATGAAACAGACACGCAAAAAGGAGTCTCTGAATGCCGCAGCATTCATGAATGTATCGAACGTCGAAATGCTCGAACTTGAGGATGGCGGAGATTATGAGGTCAGCGATGTCATAAGAAAACTGGCTCCGGTTGTGCTTAGATGCAGTCCTGACATCATCTTTGCGCCTGATGCTAGACTGAAGACTGAATGCCATCCCGATCATCTCAAGACCGGAGAAGCCGCAAGACGCGTAACCCAGCTTGTATCCCATCCCGAATCGCTAAGAAGACATAAGGTCGATATCAAAGGAATAGAGACATTCCCTAGCAACATCACCCTAGCCTTCTACTTCAGCGACGATTCCAATACATTGCTTCAAATCAGCGAAAGCAATCTTGGCGACAAGATTCAGGCATTGATGCTTCATGAATCGCAGATGCAGGATAGCTCAACCGAACTGCTGCTGAACTACTTCAAGCTCAAGGCCCTCAAGCTAGGCAATGGCCAGGGACTTGCGGAAGACTATCAGGTACTTGTCCCACTTACTCAGCATGTCTATGCTGAAGGCATCCACTACTAAAAAGGAAGAATATTCATTCTTCCTTAGTTGATTCATATCCAAGCTCCGCAAGGAGCTTTTTCATTCGCCTGTCGAAATCCTTCTTCAGCTCACATTCCCAAACAACGATTACCTTGTATCCCAGCTTCTTCAGCTGCTTCTTGTGCAGCTTGTCGTTTTCGATATTGCGGCTGAACTTCTTTTCCCAGTATTCGATGTTCGATTTTGGGGTGGTTGCATATCTGCAACCCTTATGATGATGCCAGAAACAGCCGTTGATGAAGATGACGGTCATATGCTTTGGAAGCACGATGTCAGGAGTGCCAGGAAGGCTTCTGACGTTCTTGCGGAAACGATAGCCAAGGCGAAAGAGATAGCTTCTGACCTTGACTTCGATCGAAGTATCCTTGCCTCTGATATGAGACATGACCATTGAACGCTGCGCTTTCGTTATCCTATCCACAACTACATTATATGCCCAGATTATCGGGCATATATGCGCAACAGAAAACCTGTCTTTCGACAGGCTATATCACAAGCTTTAGCTTACGCTCATGTTTTCTGATTCTTGCTTCATTGTTCAGTTCGCCGAGATACACGCCATCACAGTAGATGTCGATCGGATCGTCTGGACGCATGTTGAAGACAGTTATGTCCGTATCGTTGCGGAATACACGGGAATACTTCTCTTCTCCGCATGGACAGATCGGTGTTATGATGTTTGCTTCAAGGCTGCAGTCAAGCACGCAAGATGATGCAGAAGCATTGTATGCTGTCGAGCCGGTTGCGCTTGATACGATGACGCCGCTGGCATGATAGCTTAGCTTCTTTTCTCCTGCAGCGAATCCGGCAACGATTGTCTGTCCGGCATTGCGGCTTGAGAAGATGTAGTCATTGATGGCTATGGTGCTGTTTCCTTCATATTCCATCTGCAGGACATCACGCAATGAGACATTCATATTCTCGAAAGGATTGGATGTTGAGTTCATGATATCCTCAATCGAGAACTTGCAGAGGTATCCAGCCCTTCCGGCATTGATGCCGACAATCGGCAGATCATGCTCAAGAGCCAGCTTTCCTGACTTCAGCAAGGTTCCGTCGCCGCCGATAGAGATGATGAAATCGGCATCATCGACGGTCAGATCGCTGGCACCGAAAAACTTCTCATCTTCCTTGGCGAAGATCAGGTTCACATGCTGATCATTGATCAGCTTGTCCACAACCTTTCTGGCTATGGAATAGTATCTTTCTTTAGATAGATTTATACAGAGGTATGCGTTCATAGTTATTTGTTTGTCAGATAATCATCGATAGATTTGGCAGCCAGTTTACCAGCTCCCATGGCAGATATTACGGTAGCGGCACCTGTTACGGCATCGCCTCCGGCATAGACAGCCTCTCTAGAGGTAAGGCCATCTTCATTGACGATGATGCCTCCGTGAGAATTGATCTCAAGTCCAGGCGTCGTATCCTTGATGAGCGGATTTGGACTTGTTCCGATGGCCATGATGACAGTATCGACATCAAGCACAAATTCGCTTCCTTCAACCGGAACAGGCCTTCTGCGTCCTCTTTCATCCGGTTCACCAAGCTCCATTCTGATGCACTTGATGCCGGTTACGAAACCATTTCTAGGGTCGCGAGGATCTTCAGGATTATTATGGCCCAATACTTCGACAGGGTTGTTCAGCAGCCTGAAATCAACGCCCTCTTCCTGAGCGTGCTCAACTTCCTCTTTTCTGGCAGGAAGTTCATTCATAGAACGGCGATATACGATATAGACATGTTCAGCGCCAAGCCTCAAGGCTGTTCTGGCTGCATCCATTGCGACATTTCCGCCACCTACCACCGCAACATTTCCGCCCTTCATTATTGGAGTAACCGGATTGTCCTTATAGGCCTTCATGAGATTTGATCTGGTCAGGAATTCATTGGCTGAATAGACGCCTTTCAAAGATTCGCCAGGAATGTTCATGAAGTTAGGCAAGCCAGCGCCTGAACCGACGAATATGGCTTCATAGCCCATCTCGAAGAGTTCATCGATGGTTAGAGTCTTGCCGATGACGACATTTGTCTCAATATCGACGCCAAGCTTCTTCAGGGTATCGACTTCTTTGGCGACAATCGACTTAGGCAACCTGAATTCAGGTATGCCATATACCAGTACGCCGCCAGCTGTATGCAGAGCCTCGAAGATGCTTACCTTGTAGCCCTTCTTGGCTAGATCACCCGCACAGGTCAATCCGCTAGGACCTGAACCGACAACCGCCACCTTATGGCCGTTGTCTTCTGGCTTGGTTGGATCAGCATCGACATTGGCGTTATGATAGTCAGCCACAAAGCGCTCAAGTCTTCCGATGCCGACTGGCTCAAACTTGATGCCCAGCGTGCATTTGCCCTCACACTGGTTCTCTTGCGGACATACTCTGCCGCATACGGCAGGCAATGATGATGTCCTATTTATTATCTGATAGGCTCCTTCAAAGTCGCCTTCCTTGACACGCGAAATGAATGATGGGATATCGATATTGACTGGGCATCCTTCGATGCAAGGATGGTTTACGCAATTGAGGCATCTGCTTGCTTCCTCAAGAGCTGTCTGTTCATCATAGCCTAAAGCTACCTCATTGAAATTCCTTGCCCTGACTTCAGGATCCTGAAGGGGCATGGCATGCTTATTGGGATTGATAGGCATATTACGCGACCTCCTTGTTCAAAAGATTGCATGTCTCCTCATAGGCATGACGCTCGAATTCAGCATACATTCTGCCTCTAGACATTGCTTCATCGAAATCTACCTCGTAGCCGTTGAAGTCCGGTCCATCGACACAGGCAAACTTCGTTACCTTCTTGCCATCGACATTGAGCGTCAGACGGCAGCCTCCGCACATGCCTGTTCCATCGATCATGATCGGATTCATGGATACGGTGCATGGCACAGAGAATTCCTTACAGGTATTGGTCACAAACTTCATCATGATGACTGGACCGATAGTGATGACCTCATCGAAGGTCTCACCCTGTTCAAGAAGTCTCTTGAGCGGAACAGTAACATTGGCCTTTTCGCCATATGATCCATCATCGGTCGTGACGATGAGATTGTCGCTACACTTTTTGAATTCATCTTCCAGAATCAGGATATCCTTGTTTCTGAAACCGATGACTGAGGTAACCTTACTTCCTTGCTCATGCAAAGCTTCAGCTATAGGCAAAGCGATGGCACAGCCTACGCCACCGCCAACGATGCAGACGTTCTTCTTGCCTTCGATGTCGGTTGGCTTTCCTAGAGGTCCGACAAAATCCGAGATATATTCGCCTTCCTCTTTGGCATCCAGCAGTTTGGTTGTTGCGCCGACAATCTGGAAGATGATCCTTACGGCATCGTTTTCCTTATCTACGCCAGCGACGGTCAAAGGGATTCTTTCTCCTTCTTCATCAACTCTTAAGATGATGAACTGTCCTGGCTTGGCCTTCTGGGCAACAAGCCTAGACTCGATCTCCATCAGCGTCACTGTGCTGTTCAGCTTCTTTTTCTTTACGATCTTGTACATAAGTTGGTCTCCTATAATCTAATATACTCTATATAAGAATGACGATTGATTCGTTCTTCTTCACTTTTCATATAGCTTCTTCAGATCTGATGTGCGTCTGTTTTTCTTTAGTTCATCGTAGATCTGCTTAAGCTGCTGCTCATAGCGATTGGGGTTGAAGGATGGAAACAGATCAAGATCTTTGATCTCATCCGGCAGATACTGGATCTTGTGGAAGCAATCATAGCGGTCATAGTCGTACTGTTCATCCTTGGCTAAGCCAACAGGCGACATCTTCAGATACTTTGGCATGTCGTATGGTTTGGTCTGGGCAAGTTCGCTGGCCTTCTTCATCGCATCGACGCCTGTCCTTGACTTAGGCGACAGGCAAAGGTCAATTATATGGATGCCTAGCGGAATGATGGCTTCTGGGAATCCGACATGTTCAGCAGCCATGCAGACATTATAGGTTCTGGCTGCCAAAGCTGGATTAGCCAAACCGACCTCTTCATAGGCAATCACAAGAAGCCTTCTTTCGATTGCTTCGACATCGCCTGATTCTATCAATAATCCTAGATAGTATAGAGCGGCATTTGGATCAGAACCTCTGATCGATTTCTGCAAGGCCGAAAGCAGATCGTAATGTCCATCTTCTGAACCAAAAGAACGCTGATTGACATTACGGCAATTCTCTTCGACTGTATCCTTGTCGATATGATGATCCTTGGATATGATGGCCGACAGTTCAAGAATGTTCAGCGCCCATCTGATATCGCCATTGACGGTATCGGCAATGAGCTTCTTGGCATCATCATCTATCGTATATTCGCCCTTCAGTCCTTCTTCGCTTGCAAGGGCATGATCTATGCCCTGCATCACATCTTCATTGGTGAGTGGCTCTAGTTCGAAGAGATGACATCTTGATCTGATGGCTGGATTTATGGAGTGGTAAGGATTGGCGGTTGTCGCACCCAGAAGGATGATCGAACCGTCTTCGATATGCGGAAGCAGAAGATCCTGCTTATCCTTGTTCAGCCTATGGACCTCATCGCAGATCATGATAAGCTGTCCCGTCATCTTCGCTTCCAGGAAGATCGCATCAAGGTCCTTCTTGTTGCCGGTGACGGCATTGAAAAGGCGATATGGCTTGCCTAATTCATTGGCGATTACCTTTGATAGGGTTGTCTTGCCAGTGCCGGGTGGACCAAAGAAGATGCAAGAAAAGATGGTATCATTCTCCAGGCATTTCCTGATGACGCCATCTTTGCCGACAAGTTTCTTCTGTCCCAGTATCTCATCAAGAGATTCCGGTCTCATTCTAAATGCTAGGGGTTCTCTCATTCTCTTTCTTTATGATATCGATCATCTTGCCTAGATCTTCTATTACGGCGAAGGCATTCTCCAGCACGTAATCGGAAAGGATTGCCAGATCTGGCACGATGACCAGCCTGAATCCGCCATCCAAGGCTGCAATCGAACCGACATTGCCATCCTCAAAGACTATTGTCTCTTCCTTAGGAATGTCAGGGAAGGCATCATGTGCCTTCAGATATATATCAGGAGCTGGCTTACCGGCGCTGACTTCATCACCGCCCACAACACGATCAAAGTATTCAAGAATGCCTGTTCTTTCAAGCACCTTGAGTGCAGCATTGTGCTCGGTGCTTGTGCCGATAGCCATCTTGATTCCATTATCTTTGCAATAGTCCAGCAATTCCTTGGCTCCCTTCATCAAAGGGATCACGATAGTTTCGTTTCTTTCAGCATTGTACTGCTTTACTTCGTTATAGAATCGTTCGGTATCGAAATCTTCACCGAATTCCTGATGCAATCTCTCTTTGGCCTTGAAGATGTCAAGGCCCATGATGCTGTTGTGGAATTCGTCTGTCATATATTTGCCCTGATTGTTGCAGGCTCTCTGCATGCAAGGGGTCCACATATGCCTTTCCGAATCGATCAGCAGGCCATCCATGTCAAATACGCATAGTCTAATCATACGTATCTATTATATCAATGATGTATAATGAAAACGGAGGATTTTAGCATGGATATTAACAATCTGAAAAGTCATGCCCTAAACGTTCGCCGCAATATCGTGCAAATGGTCTATGATGCACAAAGTGGTCATCCAGGCGGATCTTTAGGATGCGCAGACATCTTAACCTATCTATATTTCGAAGAAATGAATATCAACAAGGACAATGTCGCAAGCAACGACAGAGACCGTTTCGTTCTGTCTAAAGGACATTGCTCACCAGCACTATACGGAGCATTGGCTGAAGCCGGACTGCTTGATGAAGATCTCAAGACCTTCAGGCAGATCAACACCAAGCTGCAGGGACATCCTAACATGAACTATGTGGCAGGCGTCGACATGTCTACCGGATCACTTGGACAAGGCATCTCCTGCGCTGTCGGCATGGCTATCGCCAACAAGCTCGACAAGAGCGAAAACAGAATCTACGCATTGTGCGGAGATGGCGAAGCTGAAGAAGGCATCGTCTGGGAAGCTCTGATGGCTGCCGCTCACTACAAGCTCGACAATCTCTGCGTGATCTTCGATGTCAATGGTCTGCAGATCGACGGCGACGTTCAGCAGGTAATCGGACCTCTGCCTATCGAAAACAAGGCTGAAGCCTTCAATTGCCACGTAATAAGCTGCAACGGCAACGACTTTGAGGAACTTGAAAAAGCCTTCAAGGAAGCAAGAGAGACAAAGGATCAGCCAACCGTCATCGTTGCCCATACCGTAAAGGGCAAGGGCGTATCCTACATGGAAAACAACTATGGCTGGCATGGCAAGGCACCTAATGCTGATGAATATGCTACAGCTATGGAAGATCTCAAGGAGGTACTCTAAATGGCACAAGAGACTAGAAACGCCTATGGCGAGAAGATTGCTGAACTCATAAAGGAAAACGAAAACATCGTCGTATTGGACGCTGACCTCACCAAGTCAACCAAGACTGTCGAAGCCAAGAATGCCTGCCCTGAAAGACATTTCAATGCCGGCATCGCCGAATGCAATATGATGGGTATGGCTGCAGGCCTAGCCGCTTCAGGCAAGACCGTATTCGCAAGCTCATTCGCTATCTTCGCTACTGGTAGAGCCTTCGAGATCATCCGCAACTCTATCTGCTACCCACATCTCAATGTCAAGGTATGCGCTACCCATGCCGGATTGTCGGTAGGTGAAGATGGTGCATCTCATCAGTCCATTGAAGATGTTGCCATCATGAGAACCCTGCCAAACATGCAGGTATTCGTACCATGCGATCAGTTCGAGACAAAGGCTGTCATCGATTATGTAGCCAAGACTGATGGTCCATGCTACGTAAGACTTGGCAGAGGTAAGGTAGAGGATGTATACAATGAGAATTCTACATTCGACTTCACCAAGGTTGATGTACTAAGAAAAGGCAATGGCGATGCAGTGCTGTTTGCCATGGGCCTGATGGTTCAGGAAGCCCTCAAGGCTGCTGAAGAGCTCGATGCGACAGTCGTAAACGTATCATCGCTCAAGCCAATCGACAAGGAAGGCATCATCGAGCTGCTCAAGAGTCACAAGCGTGCCTACACGCTTGAAGAACATTCTATCATCGGTGGCCTATACTCGGCTGTAGCTGAAATCAAGGCTGAAACAGACATCACCACCAGGATTACCCCAATCGGTGTCAACGATACCTTCGGTGAATCTGGCAAGGCTAAGGATGTTCTGAACAAATATGGCCTTACAGCTGAACATATTATTGAAGTAGTCAAATAACGAAGACAGGCTAAAAAGCCTGTTTTCTTATCTCCTATATTTAGCACTCATTTATCACATATGATAGCACTCTATACTTGACAGTGCTAATAGAAATGATAATATATAGGTGTGGAAACAATTCCACTAATATAGGAGGTACTAGAATGAGATATATTCCAAGAGTTTATGATTCAATCGATGAAATGTTTGAAGGCTTCTTCCCTAAGACATCCTTCAACGCAAATATTATGAGAACTGACGTATATGAGAAAGATGGCTACTACAATCTTGACGTAGAGCTCCCTGGCTACAGCAAGGAAGACATCAAGATGGAGATCATCGATGGCTATCTTGATATCAGCGCAAGCCATAATATGACCAATGAAGAGAAGGATGAAAGAGGCAATCTGATCAGATCGGAAAGAAGCTTCGGATCCTGCTCAAGAAAATTCTATGTCGGCGACAACATCAAATCTGAAGATGTAAAGGCCAGATTCGACAATGGCATCCTGAACATTGTGATGCCATCCAAGGAACAGAAATCACAGGAAACCAAACAGACAGTACTGATTGACTGATTCCCTTTCATGAAACAAGGCAGCTTAGCTGCCTTGTTTTTTTCATTTATGTCTTTTCTTCCAGTCCTTGATTGCATCAAGCCTTTCCTTATATTTGGCTTCCAGTCCCTGATCGGTAGGACGATAGTATTCTCTATCCTTAAGGTTGTCTGGAAGACATTGCATATTGGTCAGCTTGTCTTCGCTGTCATGAGCGTACTGATAGCCCTTGCCATAGCCAAGATCCTTCATGAGCTTGGTCTCGCCATTCCTGATGACTAGTGGTACAGGTTCAGCAATATGCTCAAGAGCATCTTTCTTTGCTTCCTCATAAGCCATATATACGGCATTTGATTTAGGAGCCATGGCCACATAGATTACAGCTTCTGCCAGGTTGACGCTGCATTCAGGCATGCCGATGAGATGGGCTGCCTCATAGGCTGCCACACATATCTGCAGAGCACGCGGATCAGCCATGCCGACATCTTCCGAAGCAAAGCGGGTTACTCTTCTGATGATATACATCGGATCTTCGCCGGCCTCCAGCATTCTCGCCAGCCAATAGACGGCAGCATCAGGATCGGAATTCCTCATTGACTTATGCAGGGCACTGATGAGGTTGTAATGCTCCTCACCCTTCTTGTCATATAGCAGGGTCTTTCTTGAGGTACATTGCTCAATGGTCTCTTCATTGACCTTTATTGTGCCATCGATCTCCTCGCTGTTGAGGATGACCATCTCTAAAGTTGACAAAGCATTGCGGGCATCGCCATTGGAGAAGACCGCAATCATACGTAAAGCCTCTTCATCTATCTCGATCTTCATATTGCCGAAGCCATTAGGATTCTCTATGGCATTCTTCAACAGATCGATGATATTCTCTTCTGTCAGGTCATGCAGGACAAAGACCTTGCATCGAGAAAGAAGCGCGCCGTTTACCTCAAATGATGGATTCTCGGTTGTGGCGCCGATCAGAATTATGCTGCCCTTTTCGACATATGGCAGGAAGGCATCCTGCTGAGCCTTGTTGAAGCGATGGATCTCATCCACAAACATGATGGTCCTTTGCCCCATCATCCTGGCATCTTCTGCTTCCTTCATGACCTTCTTGATTTCAGCAATACCGCTGGTCACAGCCGAAAAGTCCACAAAGCGTGACTTTGTATGGGAAGCGATGATCGAAGCCAAGGTGGTCTTGCCTACGCCTGGTGGACCCCAGAAGATCATCGAAGATATGCTGTCATTCTCGATCAGCCTTCTCAATATCTTGCCTGGTCCAACCAGATGCTCCTGGCCAATGAACTCATCCAAGGTTCTTGGTCTGACACGGACTGCCAAAGGCTGAGAAAGGCTATTTTCAAATATCGATGTCTGTTCCATATATATCCCTATTCTATCACTAAAAAGCGATACCATCAGGCATCGCAATTGTCTCTATAGATTGTCTTTAAGCTGCTTGATGCGTCCTGCCAAGCCATCTACCTTATCAAGCGGAATTGCGCATAGTCCAATGCGGATTCCCTTGTTCACCTTGATGGTATAGATGTGGCTGTCGATCATCTTCTGATGAAGCGCATCTCTGCTTTCCTGGTCATTGAACTTCAAGGTCACAAAGAAGCCCTCAGTGTATGGATAGTATTCAAGTCCAACCTCATCAGCCTGAGCGATGAACAGATCGGTCCTTCTCTTAAGCATGGCTACCGCTTCATCTCTTTCCTTGCAGAATTCAGGATAATGCTTATCCAATACCCTAGCCAGGTTGATCATGGCGCCATTGTTTGGATTGGACCAGGTTGTACGAGCCAACTTGGAAGCCAAATTGATGAAGCTATCGATATACTCCTGATCGTTGTGGATCGCCAATAGAGCGCCCATTCTTACGCCATAGTAGGAGAACGACTTTGAACATGAAGATGCCATCATGACCAGAACATTGTCGTTGATCCTGTTGAAGCATTCCATGAACTTTCTTGAATCGCCATAGGCATAGTCGATGTAGGCATTGTCGTTCAAAAGAATTGCCTCGCCTTCTACGCTATTGAGCTTATCGATGATCCTATCCCATTCTTCAATTGTGTATGAATGTCCACACGGATTCTGGCATGGACTGTTGATGATGACGAATGGCTTTTCGACACTGTCGATCTTGGCAAAGAGATCATCAAGATCGTAGATGTCATAGGTCAAGGCCTTGAGATTGAACTCTTCGGCCATGAGCCTGTAGTTGCCCCAAGCGATAGATGGATAGATGATCGGATCGTTCTGATCAAGGCATAGCTTGATGGCTGCATAGATGGCACCAGTACCGCCCATTGCCGCAATAGCTCCATGAGGCTTGTCTACCCTTCCATCCAATATGTATTGGCTAAGCTTCTCGATATAGTCCTTGTTTCCGGCAGGCGAGCTTGCATAAGAAGCCTTCTCGATGTCGCTTACTTCCTTCTCCGATTCAAAGACGGTCCTATAGGTGAACAGCTTTCCTGTTTCATCCCTTAGGCAGCCAGCCGTGCCATCAACCTTAGATGGAAGCGGATCAGCCTTGCACATATTGACGATTGAAAATATATTGTCGACGTATTTGGCGTTGTTGTGTGATCTCTTGACGAATTTCATTAGTCTATCATCTCGCATTCATATCCTAATGCTTCTGCTACATTCTTATGTACGCATTTGTGCTTATAGATATTCAGACCATTTCTGATATTCTTGTCCTCAATAGCCTTCTCAACACCATTGTCGGCAATAGCTAAACCATATCTGTAGGTGGCGTTGGTCAAAGCAATGGTTGATGTATACGGAACTGCACCTGGCATATTTCCTACGCAATAATGAACGATACCTTCCTCAATGAAGATAGGATCTTCATGAGTAGTGACTCTAGATGTTTCGGCACATCCGCCCTGGTCGATGGAGATATCGACGATGACAGAACCCTTCTTCATCTGCTTCAGCATATCTCTGGTGATTACTTTTGGTGCAGCTCCACCTGGCACCAGCAATGTGCATATTACAAGGTCCGCTTCCCTTAAGGCATTGATGGTGTTGGCATCATCACGATAAAGGGCTGTAACCGATGATCCAAAGATATCATCCAGATAAGCCAGCTTGTTGAGGTTGGCATCCAGAATGGTTACAGCTGCACCCATACCGATGGCAGCCTTGGCAGCTGATGTACCAGCAACACCACCACCGATGATGACGATCTGTCCTCTCTCGACACCTGGAACGCCTCCCAGAAGAATTCCTCTGCCGCCGAAGCCTTTCTCCAGATACTTGGCGCCTTCCTGAATGGAAAGACGTCCCGCAATATGTGACATTGGCCTAAGGCATGGCAATGAGCCATTGTCGTCGGTGATGGTCTCATAGGCAAAGGCACTTACGCCCTTCTCGATCAGTTTGTCCGCAAACTTCTTGTTGGCGGCAAGATGCAGGTAGGTATAGAGAATCTGTCCTTCATGGACATAGTCATATTCGCATTCCTCAAGTTCCTTGACCTTGACGATCATATCGGCAATATCAAAAACCTCTTTGGCGCTTGGAAGGATTGTCGCTCCCGCAAGCCTGTAGTCATCGTCGCTGAAGCCGGCACCTTCGCCTGCACCGCTTTCAACGTAGACGGTATGTCCATGCTTAGCGTAGCCAAGGACATTGTCAGGAGTAAGACCTACACGGTATTCGCTGTTCTTTAGTTCTTTTGTTGTTCCAATAATCATGATTCTCTCCTATAGATGTCTAATTATCTCATCAATATATTCTGTACTTCCGGCACTTCCTCCCAGATCTCTGGTCAGAACCTTGCCGTCCAAGACAACCTCATCGATTGCCTTTCTTATCTTTTTGCCTTCTTCCATGAATCCCAGATACTCTATCATCATGCAGGCGCTCAGAAGCAGGGCAGTCGGATTGGCGATTCCCTTTCCCGCGATGTCAGGCGCTGAGCCATGCACCGCTTCGAAGATCGCCATCTCATCGTTGCGGTTGACACTTGGAAGCAGTCCAAGTCCGCCGATCAGTCCTGAAGTCAGGTCTGATACGATATCGCCATACAGATTAGGCATGACCATGATATCGAACTGCCACGGATTCATCACCAGCTGCATGCAGCAGTTGTCGATGATCATGTCGTTGGCTTCAATATCAGGATACTGTTCCTTGATTTCGTTGAAGATCGCCAGGAACAGTCCATCGGATTTCTTGAGGATATTGGCCTTGTGCACACAGGTCACCTTATGGCGTCCATTGGCCAAGGCATATTCGAAAGCACTTCTTATGATGCGTTCGCTCGCTTTTCTGGTGATCTTCTTGATGGCATGTATCTCATCAGGAGAGATCTCTTCCTCCAGTCCAATATACAGATCTTCGGTATTCTCTCTGAATACCACCAGATCGACATTCTCATATCTTCCCTTCACACCCGCCAATGATCTTGCGGGTCTGATGTTGGCATAAAGATCAAACAGCGTCCTAAGCTGGACATTGACCGATCTGAAGCCTTTGCCTACAGGCGTAGTGACTGGAGCCTTAAGCGCCAATCTTGTTTCCTTCAGACTTTCGATGGCCTCATCAGGAATGAGTGTTCCATATTTCTCTAGGGCTGTCTGCCCGATATCATATTCCTCAAACTCAAGCGGAAGATTCAGATGTTCAAGAACTCTCAAGACCTGTTCCGTGATCTCTGGTCCGATTCCGTCTCCCTTGAATAGCGTCACCTTCATTGGCGGTCCTCCATGGCGACATAATCATGGATGTCTCCTACATACTTGCCGGCTGGTCTTACCAGACGATCGCAGTTGAGCTTGTTTTCGATGTTGTGAGCTAGCCATCCGACGATTCTGGCACATACGAACATCGGCGTAAACAGCTCCTGAGGTATTCCAAGCAAGGTATATACCAATCCGCTGTAGAAGTCGACATTGGCACATACAGTCTTGCCTTTCTCTTTGATTATGATCTTTTCAGCTATATCCTCAAAGCGCTTATAGAATTCGAAGACATCTTCCTGTCCTTTAGCCCTGGCAACTTCGTTGGCCTTTTCCTTGACGATCTCTGCCCTTGGATCGGAGATTGTGTATACGGCATGTCCGATGCCATATACAAGCCCTGCATTATCGAAGAAATCTCTGTTGAGAAGACGATAGACAATCTTCTCTATCTCTTCATCGCTTGCGGATGTGCCGATTTCGTCGATTACGGCCTTCATCATATTATAGGCCTGGATATTGGCTCCACCATGACGTGGACCCTTTAATGAACCAACCGATGCCGACATGCATGAATACAAGTCAGTGCCTGTCGAAGATACGACGATATCGGTAAAGGTCGAGTTGTTTCCGGCACCATGATCGATATGCATTATCAGCATGAGATCCAATAGGTCAGCCTCTTCCTTGGTATAGTACTGGTCTGCACGAAGCAGGCTCAGGATGTTTTCGGCATAGGACTTGTCTTTGTCCATGTGATGGATGATCAGGCTTCCGCCATCGATCAGATGATGCTTGGCCTCATAGGCATAGCAGGTAATGGCTGGAAGCTTAGCAATGATGTTGAGTCCCTGTCTTAGGGTATTCTCGATCGAAGAATCATCAGGGTTGTCGTCGCTTTCATACATCATCAAAAGAGCGCGCTGAATCTTGTTCATGACATTCATGCTTGGATTGTCGAGAATATTGGTGCTCAGGAATTCAGGAGCTATCTCATAGCTGTCACGCAGCTGCTTTGTGTATGCTTCAAGCTCTTCCTTGTTTGGCAGATGTCCAAAGAGCACAAGAAAAGATATCTCTTCAAAGCCATGTGTATATGATGTATCAAGGTTCTTGACGATGTCGGTAAGCTTTATGCCGCGATAGTAGAGCTCGCCAACGCTATCGACCTTCTTGCCATCAACTTTCTTGTATCCTTCAACATCGGCGATTCTTGTCAAACCGATCAGAACGCCTGTGCCATCTTCGTTTCTAAGGCCCTTCTTGACGCCCCATCTGGTGTATTCTTCATTGTTGATACGATTGTCCTCTATCGACTTCGCAAATATTTCCTTAAGCTTATTTTCCATCGTTTTGCTGCTCTTTTCTTGTTTCTATTATATACTCTACACGATGCTATAATCTAAATATATGGAGGTACAGTCTATGAATCTCACCCAGAAGCTGATAAGCCAGCACCTTGTGAAAGGCGAAATTAAAGCCGGAACACCTATCGAAATAAGGATCGATCAGACTCTCACGCAGGATGCCACAGGTACGATGGCCTATCTGCAGCTAGAAGCCATGAAGATCGACAAGGTCAAGAGTGAACTTTCCGTAAGCTACGTCGATCATAACACTTTGCAGACAGGTTTCGAGAATATGGATGACCACCGTTACCTCCAGAGTGTTGCCAATAAATATGGCGTTATCTATTCAAGATGCGGAAACGGCAACTGCCATCAGGTTCATCTTGAAAGGTTCGCCAAGCCAGGAAAGACCCTGCTTGGTTCCGATAGCCATACGCCAACCTCGGGCGCCATGGCTTGCCTTGCGATCGGTGCTGGCGGACTTGATGTAGCCTGTGCCATGGCTGGACGTCCTTTTGCGCTCAAGATGCCTGAAGTCGTCAAGGTTGAACTCATCGGCAGGATGAGACATGGCGTAAGCTCCAAGGATATCATCCTCAAGGTTCTATCGCTTCTTACCGTCAAAGGCGGTGTCGGCAAGGTCATGGAATATGCAGGTGAAGGCATCAAGACCCTATCGCTTACTGAACGCGCAACCATCACCAACATGGGTGCTGAACTCGGAGCGACAAGCTCAGTATTCCCATCTGACGAGAATACCTTTGAATTCCTTTCTAAACAAGGAAGAGCTGAAGACTACTATCCTCTATCAGCCGATGACGATGCTGAATATGATGACGTCATCACCATCGATCTTGATCAGCTAGAACCGCTTGTGGCCTGTCCTCATTCGCCAGACAATGTAAAGACCATCAGAGAGCTTGAAGGGCTCAAGGTCGATCAGGTAGCGATCGGATCGTGCACAAACTCATCATTCACCGACCTCAAGACGGTCGCAAACATACTTAAAGGTCACAAGGTACATAAGGATACATCCCTTGTCGTATCCTTTGGCTCAAGACAGGTTCTGAACATGCTGGCAGAAGATGGTGCACTCAACGACATCATCGCTTCTGGCGCAAGACTGCTGGAATGCGCGTGCGGTCCTTGCATCGGCATGGGACAGGCTCCTTGTACAGACGGCATATCGCTAAGGACCTTCAACAGAAACTTCAAAGGCAGAAGCGGTACCCAATCTGGAAATGTCTATCTGCTTTCTCCTGCTGCAGCTGCTGTGTCAGCCATCAATGGCGTATTAAGCGATCCATCTAAGCACGAATATGAAGAAACTGAAATGCCGGAAAGATTCCTGATCGATGATTCGATGCTGATAGAGCCAAACTTCAATGGCGAGGTCACGTATGGGCCAAACATCAAGCCTATGCCTCTAAACACTCCACTAGAGAACACCATAAATAAGAAGGTCATGATCAAAGTCGAAGACAACATCACAACCGACCATATCATGCCTGCCGGATCAGGAATTCTCATCTATCGTTCCAATATCGAGAAGATCTCAGAATTCTGCTTCAGCAAGGTCGATCCTGATTTCGCTGCTCGCTGCAAAGAGAACAACGGCGGTATCATCATCGCAGGCGAAAACTATGGCCAAGGTTCATCCCGTGAACATGCGGCATTAGCTCCACTATATCTCGGCATCAAGTTTGTCATTGCCAAAAGCTATGCCCGCATCCATCGCCAGAACCTCATCAATTCCGGCATCATTCCATTCATCTTCAAAGATACAAGTGACTATGACAATATCGATCTGTATGATGAGCTTGTCATTGAAGAATGCCTGAATCTGAAGGCCAAAGAAGATATTACAATCAAGAACAGTACTAAAGAAAACACGTTCATCTTGACCAATGATCTCAATGAACGTGAGATAGAAATAATCATGAATGGCGGTCTTCTAAACACCATTTCCAAAGAATCATAGCTTACAGATAAAGGGCGATATAGTCGCCCTTTTCAAATCTTGAAAACGGCAAATATTCGTATATATAATATTTCCATATCAGGGGATAAAACTATGGAAAAATGGATTGCGCCGTCATATTATCGTACATTCAGCTGCAAGGCTGACAGATGTCGACACACCTGTTGCCGCTATTGGCGAATACCTATCAGCAAGGATGAATACATGCGCATGATCACCATGGAATGTTCAGAAGATCTCAACAGAAGAATCCAGAGAGCCTTTGAAGAGCCTGACTTCCCAAGCAACGAATGCTACCGCTACGTTTCCTTCAACTGGATTGGCGACTGTCCAGTAAATGACAATGGTCTATGTGCTCTGCATAGAGAAAAGGGCGAAGGATATCTGCCCAAGACCTGCCGTCTATATCCGCGTAGCCTAAAGAAGGTCAATGGACAATTGTGTGCCTGCTGCTCAAGCTCCTGCGAAAAGGTCGTAGAGATGCTCTATGAGCCAGATGGCTTCACTCTGGAGGAGATTGAGCTTGATGAAAAGCCGAATGTCAGCTATGAGATAGATGGCAATGCCATAGAGGAACTAAGTAAATTCACGGTACTGCTTCAGGATCGTTCTACAAGTCTCGCCGCCAGCATCAAAGATATCTGTTTGATCATTAATCAGGAAGAATTCAACAAGGATGAGACATCAGATTCCGACCCCCTTGATGAGACGCTAACCCTTTTCTCAAGACTCGTCAGAAACGATACATACCTTTCAGAGATCGTCAAACCAATCATCGAAAGATATAAGAAAGACAGAGATCTCTATTTTAAAGACAGAGATCGATTCGAGAAACATTTTGAAGGTTGGATGCCTTTCTTCGAGAACGTCATTAACAATTCGATGTTCTATGAAAACTTCCCGTTTGTCGACAAACGCTTCGACAGAACCAATGCCTACAAGGGACTATGTGTCACCTACGGAATACTGAGAATTGCGACTATCGGTCATACCGCCATCAACGGCTACACCAAAGATAATCTGGTAGATGCGACGGCTGCCATCTTCCATCTGATAGATCATACATCCTTCTATTACAATGTCTCTATCGTGATAAATGGGGCTGCAAAGTTCATCACATTATGAAAAAAGATTCTTCTCAAGGAAGAATCTTTTTTAATGTTTTGTGTTTTCTTCTAGTCGTCTCTTCTCTTGCCGAAATACTTGAGTATATCCATAAAGAGATTGATGAAATCAAGATAGAGCTGGAAAGCACCGAAGATCATCATCTTCTCGCCCATCTGCGCATCAGAGAATGATGAGCTGTAGTAGTTCCTCAACATCTGCATATCATAGGCGATGATGCCCAAGAATATCAGCATAGAGACAAACGTGATCATCATATCCAAGGTTGATGAATGGAAAATAAAGACATTCAGCAGAGTGGTGACTATGATGCCGATCAGTCCAGCAAACATCAGTGATGAGAATCTTGTCAGATCAAGATTGGTCGTATGTCCGATGATGGCCATACAGCCAAACAGCACTGCCGTCGAGATGAACGCAAACAGCACTGAGCCAGGCGTATAGAACATGACAAGCGAGCTCAAGCTGATGCCTGTCAGGAAGGCATATACTACATAGCAGATCCAGGCTGTCGTCTTGGACATCTGTCTAAGACGGAAATTGAAGAAGAAGGCAACGCCTAACTCCAATCCGACGAAAGCCAACAGTCCTACAATGCCTAGACTGTATAGCACATTGAGTATCATGTTGCCGAACACAAAGGTACTGATGGCAGAGATGCTTAAGCCAATGCACATGATGACCAACGTCTTGTTTAGATAATCTCTGAAGGTAAAGCTTCGATCTTCATAAATCTGTGTCATTTCAAATCCTCCTATTGCAGATATCTCTTCAGATTGTCGAGATATTCTAATGCTTTAGTATATCCATGGTAATAGGACAGCGACAGCTCATCAAGGTCGTTCTCCAGTCTTCCGACTTCCGGCAAAGTTGGCCTTATCAGGAAGGCATCGCCATGTTCGGCCTGGCTTTCGACCTGCTCTATCTGTCTGCGATAGAGCGCTGTACGCTTGTTCACGGTCTTCAGGAATTCAGGATAATCGCGGTATGCCGATTTGTACATCGGTTTCTGAGCCGTCGATACCTTGCTGAAGTTGCCTTTCTTTCTGGTGCAGACCACGACAATCTTATTGTATCCTAGATCCAGAGCTCTCTGGAACGGAATCGAATCGGCCATGCCGCCATCAAGATAGAGCTGTCCGTCTATCTCTACCGGATCAGTCAATAGCGGCAGAGAACAGGAAGCCGTACCGATCAGTCGTGCCTTGTCCAGTTCATTGGAATGCAGATATTCAGCCTTTCCGGTCTGAATGTTTGTAGCGACCATTTCCCACGCTACCTTGCTTGAAAGAAAGTTCTCGAAACTGAAATTGTATTTCTTCGTATACTCGTAGAATACCTTTTCCAGGTTGACGAATTTATGCGACTCCACCATCTGCGGCAAGCCATAGAAAGAATCCTTTCTGTTCTTCTGGGTCATTGCCTTCTTGATGTAGCCTCGTTCATTTGCGATATAGGCAAAGGTGTTGCATGCGCCGGCGCTCACGCCAACCACATAGTCGAATCTTATGTCGTTATCCATGAAGCAATCCAGCACGCCAGCCGAGAAAATGCCTCTTAAGCCCCCTCCTTCAAGCACTAATGCTTTTTTGTTTGCCATAACTATATTTTACAACAATTCACAGTTTAAAAAAGGTCCCGAAGCATTGCTTCAGGACCTTTATGTCATTGTCTGTTTTCGATATCGCTCAGCATATCGATTCTTGTCTGGTGCCTTCCTCCCTGGAACTCAGCCTGCAGCCATGAATCGACAATCTCCTTAGCCAGCTCGATTCCGATGATTCTGGCGCCGAAAGATATCATGTTGGCATTGTTGTGTTGCTTTACCAGCCTGGCGGTCAACGGATCGCTGCATACTCCGCATCTGATTCCCTTGACTTTGTTTGCGGCAATTGATATGCCTACGCCAGTTCCGCAGATGACGATGCCTTGATCGACTTCGCCTTTAGCGACTGCCGCAGCTACTCTTTCGCCTATTTCAGGATAGTTACAGCTTTCGGTTGAATCGGTACCGAAGTTGACTACCTCATAGCCATATTTCTCCTTGATGTAGTCGCTGATGATATTCTTGTATTCAACGCCTGAATGGTCGTTTCCAATACCGATCTTCATATGCTCTCCTTCTAGAATGTGATTTCCTTATCCTTAGATACCAGCATGAATATGCCGAATGAGACGATAGTCGTCAGAGTAAGGATAGTCGCATATGCGGCAGCGTATCCGTAGCTGCCTCTTGTTACGTAGTTGTATACTGCCATCGTCAAAGTGACGGTCTTGTAGTTGTAAAGGATTACGGCAGTAGACAGTTCGGTGATGATGGTGATCCAAGAAAGGATGGCACCGCTCAATACGCCGTTTGCCATCATCGGCAAAGTGATGCCGAAGAAGGTCTTGAACTTGCTGGCGCCAAGGCTTATGGAAGCCTCTTCGATCGACAGCGGAATCTGCTGCAGAATAGCTACTGATGACCTGATGGTGTAAGGCATACGTCTGATGATCAAGGCGATGACCATTATCGCAGCCGTTCCTGCCAACATCAGCGGCCTCTGGTTGAACGCTATGACAAGCGCAACACCGACAACTGAACCTGGAATCAGGTATGGAACCATTGATACCGTATCGATTGTCTTGTTGAGAGGGTTGGATCTCCTGACAACCAGATACGCAATCAGAACCGCAATCACAACCGTCAGCACGAGGGCTGCAATACCGATTGTGAAGGTATTAGGAATTGCCTTGGTAAGATGCGAGAACGCATACTTGTAGCTATCCAATGAATATTCGCCATAGACGAACAGCTTGCCGTTGGTCTTGAGGAATGACGAGTAGATGACATATACCTGTGGCGCAAAGGCAATCAGCGAAAGCAGCCAGCAGAACAGATTGGCGAATACCGCCAGGAAGCCATGAGGTTTCTTTCTCTCTATTGGATGCAAAGCATTCATCGTGAAACGGAACTTCTCGTTGGCATATGTCTGGATCAGGAACACGATAGTGGTGATGACGATACCGATGATAGATACGGCAGCACCGAAGTTCTTGTTGGTGGATACCTCATTGAAGTATGCCTTTACGATGATTACTGGGAAGGTTATGTAGCCTTCACCAATAATCAATGGTGTGCCATAGTCAGAGAATGCTCTCATGAATACCAGCAGCGATGAAGCAAGCACTGTAGGCATGCATAGAGGAACAACGACCTTCAAAAAGCGCTTGAAGCCTGAGCAACCCAGGTTATCTGATGCTTCCAGCAAGGTATTATCGATATTCTTAAGTGCTCCACATACATACATGAACACTAATGGGAACAGCTGCAGAGCTTCAACGATGATGATGCCCAAGAATCCATAGATATCTGGAACCTTGAGGCCAAAGCCCTTCAGGAACATGGTAATACGACCGCTACGGCCAAACAGGTCAATCCATGCATAGCCACCAATGAATGGCGCCTGCATGCTGCAGAGGATGATCAGAATCTGCAGCAGGGACTTTCCCTTTATTTCATACATCTGATAGAAATAAGCCATCGGTATGCCTATCGCCAAAGCGATCAGCGTAACGGAGATGCTTATGACGAAGCTATGCCAGATGGAAGTGATGTAGTACTGATTATCGAAGAACTGCTTGAAGTTGGCCAATGTGAACTGTCCATCCATGAAGACTGATGAATAGAACAGTCTTCCTAATGGATACAGCAGGAACAGGCCATACAGTCCGATAATCACAAACGACACGACATTCCAGACATCGAATGGATTATTTCGCTTATGTTTCTTATTAATGGTCATTGCTGTCATGATTAGTTACCTTTATACAGATCGTAATCGTTAATGACACCTTCAACCAGATTATGCTTTCCTTCAGTATCGAAGATGTTGATCTTTTCAGTCTTGATTGTCAGATATACCTCAGATCCCTTAGGGATGATTGAGTCAATCTTTGATTCCTGAATGATCTCAGCTGTCTCGCCATCTTCAAAATGAACGAAATAGTGGGTGTTCAAGCCAAGGAATACTGAATCATCGATGGTAGCCTTGAGGCCATCAACCTTCTCAGAATGCACAACAAGCTCTTCTGGACGGATTGATGCGATGACATCCTGATCCTTAATCTCTTCTTTCTTGACTGTCTCAACAACTGTCTCATAGTCGCCAGGCAGACACAGAACAGCCTTGCCATTCTTAGCCTTGAGCTTGCAGTTTATGAGGTTTGTATGACCTACGAAGTTAGCGACAAACAGATTGGCTGGTCTTTGATAAAGAATCTTTGGTGTACCGATCTGCTGGATATCGCCAGCATTCATGACAGCGATCCTATCAGATACTGCCATAGCCTCTTCCTGGTCATGTGTAACGTAGACGGTTGTAATGCCGACTTTATTCTGTATCTGTTTGATAACAGTTCTCATTTCAACACGCAGCTTTGCGTCAAGGTTGCTCAATGGCTCATCCATCAGCAGAACATCAGGCGTAATGGCCAAGGCTCTTGCCAAAGCAACACGCTGCTGCTGACCGCCAGACAGCCTTTCGGGCATACGGTCACGGTATTCCTCGATCTGCATCAGCTTAAGGAACTCGTCGGTCTTTGCCTTGATCTCTTCCTTAGGCAGCTTGCGGTTCTTCAGACCGAATGCTACGTTCTTCTCTACCGTCATGTTAGGGAAGATCGCATAGTTCTGGAACACCATGCCAATGTTTCTCTTGGCGGGATCCATATCATTGATCCTTGTGTCATTGAAATAGAAGTCGCCACCTTCAATGCTATTGAAACCTGCAATCATACGCAATAAAGTCGTCTTACCACATCCAGATGGACCAAGGAGGGTGAAGAATTCACCCTCCTTAATTTCTAGTGATAAGTCGGAAATTATCGTATTGTCGCCGTATTTCTTAACGGCGTCCTTAATCGAAATCTTAACACTCATAAATTTCCAACCCCTTTAAATTTTCTAGATTATTCTATTAGTTTGAATGAGCAGTCCAGAGTTCAGTCCACTTAGCCTGCCAAGCCTTCTTGTTCTGAGCGCAGCCAAGAATGTCTTCGTATACAACATTGATTTCAGCAAGTGGAGTCAATGAAGCGTTATCGAAATCCTGGTTGCAAGGTCTCATAGTTGTCTTAGCGAATAATGCCTGTCCGTCTGGTGACTGGATGAAGTCGATGAACTTCTTAGCATTTTCTGGATGTGGGCAGTTAGTAACGATACCTGCACCTGCTGGGAGCCATACTGAACCTTCAGCTGGGTAAACGAGCTTCAAGTTTTCAGCGCCATCGTTGATGAGCTTAGCACATGGGTCTTCATAAGAAACGCCTACAGCGTATTCGCCAGAAGCAGTGTTCTTGTAGATAGCTGAAGATGAATCAAGCATGATGCCGTCCATCTGATCCATTAACTGTTCAACGAAATCCCAAGCGTCATCACTGTATTCACCTGAGCCCATAACTAACAGCATGTTAGTAAGTTCTGCCCAAGCTGATGATGAGTTAGCTGCATCGCCCATAGCGATATGGCCCTTAAGAGCTGGGTTAAGAAGGTCTGCATAGCCCTTGAATTCTTCTGGGTCAAGACCTAATTCAGCGAAGATGTCCTTGTTCAGCAACAATGCTGCAGAACCATCACATGCATAGTGAGATACTACCTGGTTGTAGTTCTGGTAGCCTGCAGGGAATGTTGAGTCATACTGTGAAACATATGGCTGGCAAAGATCTGGATGAGAAACTGCCTGTCCTGTGTTCCATCCGCCAAAGAATACGTCACACTGTGGATTAGCTGCTTCTGATTCGATACGAGTGATAACGTCACCAGTACCTAATGAGAGAATCTCACAAGTGATGCCTGTTGCTTCTTCGAAAGCAGGAATGATTGTATCCATAACTGTATCTGAGTTAGGAGAGTAGATAACCAATACTGGTTCTTCTTCAACAACTTCATTTCCACCTTCTTCTTTTGGTGTGCCATTGCAAGCTGTAAGAGTCAAAACAGTCAAAACAGCCAACAATAAAGCTAAAAGTTTTTTCATGATTTAATCCTTTCTCTATATATAAACGTAAGAAAACGTTTACAATTTAATTATAGTTAAAGAAATGTCATTTATCAATCAAGGAGATTATTATGGAAAAGACAATGATGGACTACATCATAGAGTCAAAGGATATCCTCTCCGATATCGTTGACCATTCAAAGGAATACACAAATGAGCTTGTGGATTTCTATCTCGGCAACAGCTTCAACGGAATATCGTTTGTAGCCTCAGGATCATCAAATAACGGCACAAGATGTGCAGTATCCCTGATAAGAAAAGTGCTCAAGAAAGACGTTGGCTTATACTCGCCTATGAACTTCTACTACCATGACCATGAATATGCAGGAAACACGATGATCATAGGCGTATCGCAGTCAGGATGCTCGACAAACACCATCAACGCTCTCAAGCTTGCCAAAGAGGAAGGACATAAGGTTGCCTGTCTGGTCGGAAGAGACGATTGCGATGTAAAGGATATCGCTGACCTCACCATCAACTGGAAAGTCGGCGAAGAAAAAGTCGGTTTTGTCACCAAGGGCGTAAGTTCCCTTGCCTGCTTCCTGATGTGCTTTGCCCTTGAACTCGGTCTGAAGCTTGGCACTATCGATGACAAAGAATATGCATACTACAAAGACGAGATGAATAAGGCTCTATCGCTCATGCCTGAAATGATCGATGAAGCCAAGAGAGTCTTCGAAAGCCACAAGGAATGTTTCCTTGACAGAGACAAGATCTATCTGCTTTCTAGCGGTCCTAACATGGGAACAATATCTGAAGCAGCACTCAAGATTGCCGAAACCTCATGTATCGTTGCCATGGCCTATGAAGCTGAAGAGTATATCCATGGTCCAATCTATCCTGGAAATCCTGATGATCTCGTCATCTCCATCGACAACAATAGCGATGAAAGCTCAAAGCGCATCAATGCCATAGCCAAGGCATCTGAAGACATCACCGCAAAGGTCTTCGCCATCACAAACGATACGTCGTTCGATGATGAACACGCCTTCAGGACCAGCATTGAGACCGATTGCCTGGTATCTCCTTTATATAAGCTTGTCTGCATCCAGACACTTGCCTGTCTGATGACGGAAGCCACCAACAAATATAAGCCACATGAGAATGTCCTGATCTGGAAGAAAGGCAATAAGGTAGCTTCCAAATCACGTGGAAATCTATATCTGAATCTTCAGGAAAGATAGTCTTTCTGTAATCATCAACATCAAAGAAGCCTCCATTTGTATGGAGGCTTTTGTATTTGTTTTATTGCTACTTATTGCTTAGATACTCATCGATTGATTTGGCAGCCAGCTTGCCGGCTCCCATAGCGCTTATGACTGTGGCAGCACCCGTTACTGCATCGCCTCCAGCATATACTCTATCCTTGCTTGTCTTGCCGCCATCATCAACGATGATTCCGCCCTTCTTTGAAACCTCAAGTCCATCGGTGGTCATCTTGATCAATGGATTTGGTGAGGTTCCTAAGGACATGATGACAGTATCGACATCCATGACAAATTCGCTTCCAGAGATTTCGACAGGTCTTCTTCTTCCTCTTTCGTCAGGTTCGCCGAGCTCCATCCTTATGCATTTCATGCCGATGACATTTCCGTTTCTTGGATCACGGGCATCATCAGGATTATGATATCCAAGTATCTCAACCGGATTTGTCAGCAGTCTGAAGTCGATTCCTTCCTCTATTGCGTGCTCAACTTCTTCCTTTCTTGCAGGAAGCTCTTCCATGCCTCTTCTGTATACGATATAGACATGCTTTGCGCCAAGTCTAAGCGCTGTTCTGGCTGCATCCATCGCAACATTTCCGCCGCCCACAACCGCGACAGTTCCTTCCTTTCTGATAGGCGTAACAGGTTCATCCCTATAGGCCTTCATCAGATTTGATCTGGTCAGGAATTCGTTTGCCGAGTATACGCCATTGAAAGATTCTCCAGGAATGCCCATGAACATAGGCAATCCAGCTCCTGTTCCTACATATACTGCTTCATGATTCTCCAGAAGCTCATCAATGGTCAGTGTCTTGCCGATGACGACATTGGTCATCACCTTGACGCCTAAGGCTTTAAGGTTCTCTACCTCGTTCTTGACTATTTCCTTAGGAAGCCTGAATTCTGGAATTCCATATACAAGAACGCCACCTGCTGTATGCAGGGCTTCATAGATGGTCACATCATAGCCCTTCTTTGCCAGATCGCCAGCGCATGTAAGTCCGCTAGGTCCTGATCCGACTACCGCTACGCTATGTCCGTTGGACTCAGGCTTCTGCGGTCTTATGCCTAGGCTTCTATGACGGTCAGCCACAAATCTTTCAAGCCTTCCGATGCCGACTGGCTCACCCTTGATGCCACGTACGCATTTCGCTTCACACTGGCTCTCTTGCGGACATACTCTGCCGCATATTGCCGGCAAGGTCGAACTCAAGGAAATGACGCCATACGCGCCTTCATAGTCTCCTTCCCTTATCTTCTGGATGAAGTCAGGAATATTGATGTTTACAGGGCATCCCTCGACGCAAGGATGGTTGAGGCAATGCAGACATCTGTTGGCTTCCTCTACAGCAATCTCTTCGGTATATCCAAGCGCAACCTCATCGAAGTTCTTTCCTCTGATCTGCGGATCCTGCATCGGCATTGCGTTCTTGTTCAAAGACATGTTTGGCATCCTAAACGACCTCCTTGCTCAAAAGATTGCATGTCTTCTCATAGGCATGCTTCTCGAAATCGGCATACATTCTGTTTCTTGTCATGGCCTCATCGAAATCGACTTCATAGCCGTTGAAATCTGGACCATCGACGCAGGCAAACTTCGTTACCTTCTGGCCATCGACATTGAGCGTCAGACGGCAGCCTCCGCACATGCCTGTCCCATCGATCATGATCGGATTCATGCTTACATCGCATGGCACGCCATATTTCTTGCAGGTCTCAACAACAAACTTCATCATGATCAGCGGTCCAATCGTTATCACCTTGTCGAATCCGCCTTCTTTCAGCATTTCATCAAGCGGAACTGTGACATTGCCTTTTCTGCCATATGATCCATCATCGCTCATCACCACCAGCGTATCCGATGCTTCCTTGAATTCTTCCTCAAGTATCACCAGATCCTTGTTTCTGAAGCCGATGATCGAAGTGACCTTGCTGCCTTGCTTATGCAATGCTTCAGCTATCGGAAGCGCAATGGCGCATCCTGCTCCGCCTCCGACGATGCATACATTCTTCAGATCATCAAGTTCTGTAGGCTTTCCCAATGGTCCTACAAAATCTTCGATACTATCGCCTTCGTTCTTGCTGTTTAGCAAGGCCGTAGTAGATCCGACAACCTGGAATATTATCTTCACGCTGTCGTCGCTGCAGCCAGCGATAGTCAACGGAATTCTCTCTCCTTCATCATCTACTCTCAGGATGATGAATTGCCCTGGCTTGGCCTTTTTCGCTACCAGAGGCGCCTCAATCTCCATCATCGTTACTGTAGGATTAAGGCTTTTCTTTCTAATGATCTTATACAATCGATAACCCTCCTTAGTGTCAATTGAAATTAACCACTTTCTGATGAAAGTGGTTAATCTTCTAGCTTAGTGCTTTGAATACGTCCTTTATGCCGTCCTGCCCAATGGCAACCAGTTCATCAAGATCGAACTCTTCGATTCCGCCCTTGAATTCTCTTGAGCATAGCACCTCTATGATCATAGGGAAATTCATGCCGGATACGAGCTTGATCCTATCTGACATGATGTTTATTGACTGATTGCATGGCGTTCCGCCAAACAGGTCCGCAAATACGATTACGCCATCACCGGTATCAACCTTGGCGACAGCTTCATTCAGTTTATTGAAGAATACTTCAGGTGAATCATCCAAAAGAAGCTCAACTGCTTCAAACTGTGGCTTGTCCTCACCAAGCAGAACGTGTGCACTAGACTTGATGCCTGTAGACATTCCGCCGTGGCTGATCGCAACTACGCCTATCATCTCTAGTCCTTCTTCTCTGTTGACTTGTAGCCTGTCTTGACATCTACGAAATCAAGATGCTCATCATTTACGTATTTTGCCCAGTCTGAAATCATGACATCAACACCCTGGTCGAACCAGTCTGAACCGCCTGTATTATGAGGGGTGATAAGCACGTTGTCATATGTCCATAATTTGTGATCAGCTGGAAGTGGTTCTGGATCGGTAACGTCCAATGCGCAACCGCCTACAATGCCATTGTCCAACGCTTCCATCAAATCGTCGGTAACGATCGCTCTTCCTCTACCTGCGTTGACGATCAGCACACCCTTCTTGCAGTTGTCGAAAATCTTCTTGCACATTGTGCCTCTTGTCTCTGGAGTATCAGGCATGCACATGCCGATTACATCAGCTCTTCCGACTACATCAGCCAGCTGCTCAGAAGTGTACATCTCATCGATGAAGTCAGGCTTCTCGCTTCTCAGTGTTCTTCTTACGCCGATTACATAGGCACCTAATGCCTTACATTTTCTGGCGAATTCCATACCGATGTCGCCTGTTCCCAAACACAGAACAGTTGAACGGTAGATCTCGACAGCCTTGCCGGCTGATTCCCACTTGTGTTCCTTGTTCAGGTCACGGTACTGGTACCATCTTCTGGCCAATGTCAGAACGCCAGAAAGCATATATTCAGAGATGCCGGGGCCAAATGTTCCTGAAGCATTCTTGAACTTGACGTTCGGATTGAGAATGCCTGGCTGACAATAGTTCTCTACACCTGCCGACTGTGATCTGAAGAACTGCAGCTTATCGCAGAACTTGATCTTTTCGCATCCAGGGTTTCCTAAAATGACGTCTGCTTCCTTAAGATCTTCAATCTTGACATCATCTCTGGCTACATATACATATTTTGCGCCAGGTCCTGCTGCTTCAATTCTTTCCTTCTGGTCATCTCTCAAGGTTCCATAAGACCAGATAACGTAAACGAGTTTTCCTTCAACGTTTGGCATAAATTATCCTCCTATAATGTCTATCGTTTCTGTTCATACTTCTTGATTGTAACAAGTATGATGATTGTAGAAATAACAGTTAATGAAATCAGGAATATAAACGATGCGTTATAGCTTCCTGTAGTATCGAATGATATTCCCGTAACGATCGATGCAAGCATATTGCCTGCCATCGAAAAGGCATTCACAAGTCCGAATATCGAACTGTAGCTTCTGTTTCCGAACGCTGTCTGAACGATCAATGGATAGCCTACCGTTACAAGCACACCCCCAAGTCCAACCGCAGCGACAGCGACATAGATGAATGCCGGAACATTCGACATCAAAAGGCCAAAAAGCGAAAGGCACAGGAACGCCTGAGCTATGATCAGGGCTTTCGATGCACCGAATCTATCGAAGATGGCACCAAGAATGAACTTTCCTGCCGTCATCGAAAGCATGGCCAGGCTTGAGAAGGAAGCTGCCTTCTCAACCGAATATCCAAGTTCTACCAGATGAGGCGAAATCGTTGTGTTTGCGTTTATTCCCGCAATCGAACTGAGAGTGAGCGAGAACAGGAACAGCCAGAAAAGCGGCTGCTTCTTGAGCTCAGTGATCGAATGGCCGTCCTCTTGCTTTGCATCGCTGTCTTTCACAACGTTTTCGTCGTCTTTCTTCTCCACATCATTTCCGGCATCTCTTATGACAAACAGCACGCAAGGTATGCTTACGGCCATCATGACAATGCCAAGAATTGCATAGGCTTTCGAATATCCGAACTGCGTTATGCATTTTCCGGCAATCGGCGAGAATATCGCACCTCCCAATGTCGAACCCATAAGGGTAATGCCTAAAACCTTGCCTTTGTTTTCCTTGAACCAGTCCGTAACAAGCAAGGTTATCGGAAGCATTGTGATGAATGTCGATGTCAATCCCACCATGAAGGCGATCAGATAATGCTGGATGATGCCGGTAGCAAACGAATTGAGGAAATATATCGGTCCTACAAACAGACACATTATCCTCATTATCTTATATGGCCTATTCTTCTCGTACACCTTCGTAGCAATCAACGACGCTATTATGGAACCGATCGAAAAGAAGGTGAACACCAGCTGTGCGCTTGTCCTTGGAATATCCAACCCGTTAGCCAGATGCGGTATGAAGATGCTTGTGCAGTTCTGCGCTATTCCTAGCGTTGTTGCCAGCACAGCCATACAGGCCGCTACAACAATATATCCGTAATTAAACTTTTTCTTTTCCATATTCTAATTAGAAATATTTCCAGCAGATTCATGCTGGAAATATTGTTAGCTATTTCTTGCAGCCGAAGAACTTGCCGCCTCTTTCCGCAAATGCTGGCGAATCGAAGACATCTCTGTTCTGCAGTGTGATGTTTTCCTTGTCGCCCTTCATGAAGTTCTGCAGAGATTCCCAGCACTTTTCATACTGGAATGAAACTCTTTCTTTCGAACCTCCAGAGATATGCGGAGTAAGAATCAGCTTATCTGTAGGAATATCGTACAGTGGGCTATCTGGTCCAAGTGGCTCTACAGATGCAACGTCAAGTGCAGCACCAGCGATCTTGTCGTTGACAAGTGCTTCAATGACAGCATTCTCGTCTGTCAAAGCGGCTCTTGCGGTATTGACGAAGTAAGCTGTTGGCTTCATCAAAGCAATCTTTTCCTTAGAGATCATTCCGGTCGTTTCCGGAGTCACTCTTGCCATCATTACAACATAGTCGCCCTGCGACATTGCTTCATCAAGCGATACCTTCTTGACACCAAGCTTCTCAGCAACCTCGTCCTTCATATATGGATCGTATGTGATGATGTTCATATCAAAGCCCTTGCATATCTTGACGATTTCCTGGGCATTTCTTCCGCAACCGATCAGTGCCAATGTCTTTCTGAACAGTTCAGTTCTGAAAGCGCACTTCTCTCTGATGTGTCCAAACGATTCCTTTGTCCACTTCTCTTCCTTGACCAGGTCATAGATAGGAAGAACTCTTCTTGCCAGCATCATCATCAAGGTAACTGTCGTTTCAGCTACAGCATGTACACATCTTCCGCCTGCAGACATGACAGGGATACCCGCTTCTGTGCAAGCCTTGATGTTGACGTTTTCTTCTGGGCCATCTCTTACCGATACGACAACCTTAAGGTCTGGGCAATGCTCAATAACCTCTTTTGACAATCCATCATAGCCAAGCATGATGATCTCGTTGTCAGCGATCATTTCGATGACTTTCTTATCCATTTCTGGGTCACCCTCGAATGGGTTAGCTCTCAATACATCCTGATGCCTACCAGTGATGGCCATAGTGGCCTTGGTTACATCAAATTCTTCATTGAAGACCTTTTCCCAATTCTCATCAGGCTCGCCTGTCCATAACATCTTTGTCTTTGCCATATTAGAACCAAGCCTTATCTTTGCATCCGAGAACCTCAATATAGTGTTTGATTCTCTCTTTGTAGCCTTCCATGAAGGCGTCCTGGCATTCCCAGTATCTTTCCATGCCGTTTAATCCCTTTGGTCTTGCGGCATTCTCTCTTGCATAGTATTCATCCTGATACTTGTAGCCGTTCTGCAGCAGTTCAGTACCGATATTGAACTTGGCAATGCCTAATTTGGCAGCTCTAGCCATGTTCTCATCGCCTGTTCCTGAGCATCCGTGCAGTACAAGCGGAATGTTCACAGCGTCTCTGATCTGTTCAATCAGGTCAAACTGCAGTTCTGGCTTCAATCCCTTTGGATAGTTGCCATGGATTGTTCCGACAGCGATAGCCAAGCAGTCAACGTTGGTCAATTCAACGAACTTAACGGCTTCTTCAACCTTTGTGAAGGTTGCCTTTACGTTATCGATGGCGTTTGTAGAAGTTCCATTTGCAGCAGCATCTGCAACTTCCTTTTCGAAAGATGAATCAGCAAATCCTACATGTCCTAGTTCTGCTTCGAACGACATGCCTGCAGCATGTGCCATTCTGCAGATCTCTGCGCTTTCCTTTGCGTTCTCTTCAAAAGGAAGCTTAGATCTGTCGGCCATCATAGATGTGTAGCCAGCTCTTACGCCCATTACAGCGTGTTCGTAAGTCTTGCCATGGTCCAGATTGATTGCTAGTGGAACTCTAGACATTTCGCAAAGATGGCGAACTTCTGGGATAGAGAACTCAAGGTCTCTGAATGAAGTCATGCCAGCATCGATGATCAATGGTGAGTTCATCTCTTCAGCAGCCTTGATGGCAGCCTTTGCCATTTCCAAACCAAAGATGTTTGGTGCTGGGATACCGTATTTCTCTTTAACTGCCTTTTCCATTAAAGGCGTCATAGTATAAAGCATATTTTCTACTCTCCGTTCTTTTTCAAATCTTCAATATCTTTTTTCAGCATTTCTGCCGTTGTTTTCTGGTTCTTTTTGTATTCCGTTATGTCGTCTTTCAGTTCAACCTGCAAATAATCGTTGAGATCATTCACAATCTCCTGATACTTAAGCGGCTGGCCTTTCTTCTCTCCGGTATTCTTGTTCAAAACCATGAACAATCTTCCAGCGAAGACTATCGCATAGTCTTTTCCGCTATTCTTCTCAACATATTTGCAGACAGAGGTATTCTGTTTCTTGGCGGCGATATTAAGCTGGTCATAAGCCATCTTGATCACATCCGTATATCCTCTATCTACGTTCTTCAAAAGCATGGAGTATAAAAACAACATGATTGCTATAGAGACTATAGCTGTAATAATGATTGCGATTATCATAATTCACCTCAAATTGATGAAGGAGGCTCTGACGGGAGCGAGCCTCCTATTGTTTCTATTAGAAGAAACCTATAGCTGCACCAACTAATGCTACAACCAGAATGCCAACCATGATGACAGTTGAAGACTTCTGCTTCTTAGCAAACAGCCAGTAGATGAGTAATGTCAGACCAAGAGGGAGAATGCCTGGCAATGAATTGTCTAATATGCCCTGCAATGCAACTGTCTTTTCGTTGACAGTCCATTCCATTGCGGTATTGACTGTGACATATGTCTTAGTCATGCAACCCATGATAAACATACCCAGTACACCACTACCCTTGATGATGTTCTTGATCTGCTTATTCTCAAGCAATGCTTCGATAGAGTTCTGTCCAAGGTTGTAGCCCTGCCACAAGAAGATGTAGCCTACAACCCAACGTGGCAATGCATAGCCAAGCCAGCAAGCGATAGCTGCAGCTGTTGAACCCTGATATGCCAATGGCTGAGTATATGCAACCAGCAATGCTCTATAGCATGACTGCCATAGTGGATCGCCGAAACCAGCCAGAGGACCCATCAAAGAAGACTTGATGCTGACGATCAGGTCATCAGTGATCTCTTCGTTTCCGCTAGCTCTCTGCTCTTCAAGAGTAAGAACCAGACCGAAGATTGATGAACCAAAGGTGTGGTCGGTAATGTAGTAAGACATGTGTCTCTTCAGGAAAGCGATCTTTTCCTGTTCGTTGTCTCCGTACAATGTATCTGCAAGAGTACTCATACCTGCGGCATAGGCTGGAGCACACTGACGTTCAGCTGAAACAGCTGAAACGGAAGTCATATAGTACCAGAACCAAGCCTTGATGATTTGAGCCTTAGTCAATTTCTTAGTAGCCATATTTACGCTCCTTCCTTATCTGCGGTGAACATAACATGAAGAATAGCCAAGCATGCACCGAAGATAGCACAAATTGTGGTAGAGATGCCAAAGCAATACTGAACGTAGAATCCCATAAAGAAGTATGGGAGCAATGTGTTGTCATTGATCAAAGCCAAGAAGATTGCGAAGCCCATTGCTGGGAGCATTCTTCCCATAGCGTTGAATGCGTTCAGCACCCACTGTGGACATACATTGATGAACGCTTCGATACCAGTGATACCGAACTGTAAAGCAATGAATACGATGATGAAACGGATTGGGAATTTGAATACCATTGGTCCCCAAAGATTCCATCTGAATACGCCCTTGGCGTCGCCCTTTTCAGCAGCCTTGTCACATAGTCTGACGAAGCCTGAAGCAACAGCGTTCTCCAAAGGGTTTACTAGTGAACCACTCAATGCAGAAACTGGAGCAGCGATAGCGACAGCAGTCTCGATGTCAATGTTTGTAGTGATTACTAGTGGGATAGCTACAGTCATAGCCATCCAAAGGTCAAATGAAGCGAAGCCGCCAACTGTAAGTGGAGCCATGTTCAATGTCTGAACAGCAGCACCTACCATGGTAGCAGTCTTGACGTCGCCCAGAATCAATCCGAGTACTGGAGCTACAGCAAATGGTGTAAATCTTGGCACCCATAATACGTGTGCAGGCTGACCATTAAAAACGTAGGCATGTACAAAGGCGATCAAGATGACCTGTAATAGTGTCATGTTTTATCCTCCTGTAAATTTTTCCCTGTTTTGCTCCCGACAAAACAAGTCTATTTATCTCAAGTCTTACACCTGAGTAAATACCGATCTGTTTACCAGTTTAAGCCGGCTTTCTTGATTACATCGCCGATATCTTTTCTATCCTGGTTGATTGTTCCACGATAGTAGATGTCGATCTTATCAGCATACTTCTTCAGCAGGTCTGCATCTTCCTGCGAAAGATATAGAGTTGGTCCACACTGAACCTTGTCCCCAGTCTTGTAGGTGTTTCCAACCTGCATATTTGGGAAGATGATTCCCTGGTCATAGCACTTCAGAGCAGTCTGAATGTTTCTGAACAGCAAGAAGGCCTTGTCTCCCTTGATCAGTGTTCCGGCGTTGTTTCTTTCGACTGCTTCCTTGATAGAAATGGTTTCCATCAGGATTCCAGGCTTAACAGAAGCTGCATGAATCTTTACCAGGAAAGAGTTTGCGGCAGCAACATCATCGATGCAGATGCACTGCTTTGCACCAGAAAATGGAATCCACTGAGAAGTTACTACGCCATGAGCCAATCTCTCATCAATTCTTGTTAAACTAAATTCACCCATTTTTTCCTCCTCATCTAACAAAAACATAATTAACGAACAATATTATTTGATTGTAAGCGCTTAGTTGTATGTTTTTGTACATTTATGATGATAATTAATCAATATAACTTAATCTTAATATAGTTAACGAACATTTACAACCCAATAAAATGAACAATACGAACATTTTCAAACCATTTTCTTGGTTTATAACTGATATTATTGGTTTTTTGCCTTTATGATGTATAATTCAGGTATGTTAGCAAAGAAAAGGCAACAGGCTATTGCACAGATAGTTGCTCAGGAAGGATATGCAAACGTAAAGATGCTATCTGAGAAACTGAACATCACCGAAAAGACAATCCGTCTTGATCTGAATGAACTGCAGAAGCTCGGCATTCTTAAAAGGATCCATGGCGGTGCACAATCGGTAGATGGCCTAGAGAGCTTTATTACTCCGCTCAGAAATCAAGAAAAGGTTCAGGAAAAAAGTGTCATAGCTTCCAAAGCCAAAGAGCTGATCAATGAGAACGACATCATATTCCTGGATGATGGTTCAACGACCTATGCCCTAGCAAGACTGCTTGGCGACAAAAGGGTTACCGTCATCACCTCAGACATATCGATCATCAATCTTTTGGCAGAGAAGCCAAACATCAATCTATATGTAACCGGAGGAAGAATCAGAAGAGGAACTGACACGTATACTGCTACCGGACCAGACTGCATCAGAACGATAAGCTCATATCACATCAACAAGTGCTTCCTATCGACAACCTCAATAGACATCAAGAAAGGCCTTATGGTCTTCTACGATGATTCACGCAACTATAAGCGTGCATTGATCGACAGCTCCGAGGAGACAATCCTGTTGGCTGACTCCTCAAAGTTCGGCAAGACAGCATTCTGCTCGTTCGCCGAAATATCAGAACTGCAGTATATAATCACCGATAGCGGAATCGAAAAGGATATAGAAACCAAGATTGAGAAATTGGTAGACAATCTGATAATCGCTAAAATGCCGGAATAATCCGGCTTTTTTGTTCGTTTATGTTTCTAAAGCCATAAAACATCTATATATAGGCTAAAAGGTGATGCAGAATCTTTTATTTTGCTTTTAAACAAACATAAAAGCACACCCAAATGTTTGCCTTTATGCCATTTTTTAGGTTATATTCATAATGTAGCAAAACTAGAAAGGAAATCATGAACCGTCTTGCAGTTCATGATGCGCAACAATATGACCAGAAACAATCAGAATAATGCACCGCAGAACGTAACCGGATTCTTCATCTACAAGAACAAGCATAATCAGAATGTCTATTACGACATAATCAAGAAGAAGGGCTACATAATATATAAGGATGACGAAAAGAAGTACACGCTGTACTCATCAAGATTAGTTATGTCGTTTGTGCTGTTTGTGTTCCTGTATTGGTTCTTCAATCTTGACCTGAAGTTCTCCATAATCGTTTCATTGATAGCTCTTGCTGTATTTGAGGGAATGTTCAGATTCAAGTTCTTGCCTTCGCTTATTGAAGATACGACCTTCAAGAAGGAAAAGAGAGAGGGACTGATACCAAGCATCGCCAAGACTACAGACAAGAACAAGCTGATTGTCGTCACGATTCTTGGCTTAGTGATGATTGCTCTAGGCATCGTCAATATTCTCTTCTATGATTATGAGGGCACAAAGCTTGTCGGACAGTATGTATTTGTTGCCATAGGCGTTGGATTCTCTTTGATCTATTTCCTTGCCTATCTGAAGAAAACGAAAGAGAATCTATAAGATTCTTAATCAGACATGATGTAGCTTGGCGATATGCCAAGCTTTTTTATGCAATCAAAAAGGAAGACAGCGTCTTCCTTAATCCAGTTCGGCTTTGCCGGTATACAGCTGATAGTAGCGTCCCTTGAGCTTCAGCAGATCTTCATGGCTTCCTCTTTCGATTATCTCGCCATGCTCAAGAACGATGATCGCATCCGCGTTCCTTACAGTCGATAGACGATGGGCGATGACGAAGGTCGTACGGCCTTTCATCAGTTCATCCATGCCCTTCTCGATCAGCTTCTCGGTATGGGTATCGATTGAGCTGGTAGCCTCATCCAGTACCATTACAGGCGGATCGGCAACCGCACATCTTGCGATGTTCAGCAGCTGTCTTTGTCCTTGCGACAGGTTAGAGCCATTATGCGACAGCATTGTCTGATAGCCCTGAGGAAGTCTCTTGATGAATGAGTCGGCGTTGCAGCGCTTTGCGGCATCTATGCATTCCTCATCGGTAGCGTCAAGTCTGCCATAGCGGATATTGTCCATGATGGTCCCTGAGAACAGGTTGGTGTCCTGCAGAACCATGCCAACAGATTTTCTCAGGTCGCTCTTCTTAATTTCCTTCAAAGGAATGCCATCAAAGGTAATCATGCCCTTGTCGTCATCGACATCATAGAATCTGTTGATGAGACTGGTGATGGTTGTCTTGCCGGCGCCGGTGGATCCGACGAAGGCAATCTTCTGTCCTGGTTTGGCATATAGGGATATGTTCTTGAGGACAGTCTTCTTTTCATTATATCCGAAGGTTACATCATTCAGTCTGATGTCGCCCTTCAGTTCTACATATTTAGGTGGATCAACAGGAATCTTCCATGCCCAGCGGTCTGTCTTGACGTCGGTCTCAACAAGTTCCTCGTTATCCTTTTCGATATTGACAAGCTCAACCACACCATAGTCAAGTTCAGGCTTGTAGTCCATCAGATCGAATACTCTTTCGGCACCAGCCAACGACATCATGATGCCGTTGAACTGCTGAGAAAGGTTGGAGATAGGGCCTGCGAACTGTCTAGTGAACAGCAGGAACGATGCCAGATCGCCGATCTGCATCTTTCCTTCGATGCACATCTTGCCGCCCAATACTGCAACAACCGCATAGGTCAGATACGACAGGTTGGCGTTGATAGGCATCAGCATCGATGCATAGGCATTGGTCTTGAGCGAGTACTCGAACAGCTTATCGTTGTAGTTCTTGAATCCTTCCATGGTTTCATCTTCATGGTTGAAGACCTTGATGACCTTCTGTCCAGAGAACATTTCCTGGGTATAGCCGTTGATGTTAGAAATCTGGGCCTGCAGACCTGAAAAGGTCTTTCTTGAATTCTTGGCCAGAGTGAATGTCACCACAAGCATTATTATCAGCATCACGAATACTGCACCGGTCAAGGCCACATTGAGCGAAAGCATCAATCCGAAGCATCCGATGATGGTTATGCTGGTAGTGATCAATGTTGGAAAGGCATCCGCAACCATTGGACGGATGGTATCGATATCGTTGGTATAGAAGTTCATCACTTCGCCATGGGTCCTGGTATCGAAGAACTTGATAGGCAGCTTTTCCATAACCTCGAAGAGATCCTGACGCATGTGGTTAAGCATGCCGGTCGAGATGATGGAAATCAGCTTCTGGAAAGCTACCGAAGATCCGATTCCAATCACATATACGATGGCCATGACTCCCAGCATCCTCACAAAGCCGCTGTAGTCAGGATTGGCAATGCCAATGTTTGGCACAAGATAGTCGTTTATGATCGGAGTGAACAGATATGAGCTTACCACTCCGGCAAGCGATGAAATCAGAACAAACAGTATCGCAAAGATGAATCTGAAGCGATAGTGCTTGAAGATATAGGAGAATGTGCGCTTTGTCGTGCCAAGGACGTCGTTGGCTCTTGAAGTACGGAGCTGTCTGTATTTAGCCTCTGCCATTATTCTGCAACTCCTTCCATCTGTGTATTGTATAGGTCACGATATACTTCGTTCCTTTCGATCAGTTCATCATGGTTTCCTATATCTTCAATGCGTCCTTCCTTCATGATGATGATTCTATCGGCTTCCTTGACGGAAGCTACACGCTGGGCAATGATGATGGTCGTCATTCCACCAAGCTTTTCCTTGAGAGCCAGCTGGATACGATGGTCTGTATCGGTATCTACAGCGCTTGTCGAGTCATCAAGAATGATGATCTTCGGATGCTTCAGCAAGGCTCTGGCGATGCACAGTCTCTGTTTTTGTCCACCAGAAACATTGCAGCCGCCCTGGCCCAATTCGGTCTCATATTTGTCAGGCATCTTCTCGATGAATTCTTCTGCCTGCGCATAGCGGCACGCTTCAACGACCTCTTCATGCGTAGCATCAGGATTGCCCCACTTCATGTTTGCTTCAATGGAGCCCGAGAATAAGGTATTCTTCTGCAATACCATCGCGACAGCATCACGCAAAGTATTAAGCTTATATTCCTTGATATCATGTCCACCGACCTTGATGGTGCCTTCGCTTACATCATATAGTCTTGGAATAAGCTGCACTAAGGTACTCTTTGATGCGCCGGTTGGACCAAGTATGCCGATGACTTCACCGGCCTCTATCTTGAGGTTGATGTCGCTCAGCACATTGTTTTCTGCATCATCGGAATATTTGAATGAAGCATTTTCGAATTCTACCGATCCATCGCTTACTTCCAATCCTTCGATTGCATTCTCATCGGTAATGGATGGTTCTTCATCCAGAAGCTCGTTTGCCCTATCGATGGAAGCCTGAGCCATTACGACCTGCATGATGACGTTGGAGATCATCAGCAAGGAGAACAGAATGGCCTTGACATAAGACAAGAAGCCCATGAACTGTCCGGTTTCCATATTGCCCGCAATGATGTCCTTGCCGCCGATCCAGGCAACCAGGATCATGCATGTATACATGACAAGCTCAAAGAATGGACGGTTGAGGATAACGATGCTTTCAGCGAAACGCTGAGCCTTGGTAACCAAAGTCGAATTCTTTTCGAACTTGTCGTTTTCGTATTCTTCTCTTGCGAAAGCCTTTACCACTCTGATGCCTTCCACATTCTCTTCAAGATTGGCATCCATTTCATCGAATCTCAGCATCATCTTCCTGAAACGCGGATGGGCAATCATGGTGATCATATATAGGCCAATGCCGAGTATAGGAATGATGAAAGCGAAGATCTTCGCAAGATTCTTGTTCAGCTTATACGCAAAATAGGTACTCATAATCAGGTTGAAAGGAGCTCTTACCAGCATTCTGACGATGGATACGTACGCCATTCTGAGCATTCTCATATCGGTCGTCATTCTGGTAACGACGGAAGCTACAGGGTATTTTTCGATGTTCTGGAAATCATATGTCTGGATCTTTCCAAACATTGCGGTTCTGATATTGCGAATGAAGGTTGTCGATGAGAAAGACGAGAACAGGCCACTAAGGGCACCTGTCAAGGCCGCACCAGCAGCCAGTGCAATCATCAGCAATCCTTTCTTGACGATATAGTCCATATCTCCATTGTTCTGATAGATGCCGATATCGATGATATCCGACATTACCAGAGGAATAACAGAATCAAAGACAACCTCGATAATCGTAAAAACAGGCCCCAATATTGCAGCCCACCAACCATCTTTTGTATATTTTTTCAATAGTCTGAACATACAATCATTCTATCATTTTTTTACGGACCGAAATTTTAGAATATCTATCAAACTATTTCAAAAAAGATGGACTCAGACAGTCCATCTTCTATCGCTAATTCGTCTTCAGTATCTCCTTGATCAGTCCTATCGACATGTCAGGATTGATCGTTTCCTTGCAGGATATGGCTGCAATTCCAGCCGCAAGACCATAGTCTAGCTCTTCATTGATATCCATATCGTTCATCTCGCCATACAGCAATGCCGCCAGCATTGCATCGCCAGCTCCTGAAGCATTGACCATATCTTTGACAGGCTTTAGCCTTCTTCTGATCCTTCTGCCTTCGCTATCCATATATAAGATGCCATCTTCAGACAAGGAGACAAAGAGTTTCTTTACGCCTTTTTCGATGACAAATGCTGCTGCATTATATAGATCATCATCGCTTTCAATCTTCATGCCAGACAAAGCTTCTAACTCGCTTCTGTTTGGCTTGATGCCTGTAAATCTTGAAAAATAAGGCGCAATCTTTTCGGCATAGTTGTCGCTGATCGGATCGACATAGACATCAACCTTCCCCTGGCATATATCAAGAAGTTCCTTCATGGACTCATCGCTGATGGAAGGATCGCAGACCACAAGCCTTGCGCCACAGATCAGTTCGGCCTTCTTGCGCAGATATGATGGCGTAAGTTCCTCGAGAACAGACATATCGCACAAAGCCAAGTGCATATCGTTCTTGTCATCCATTACCTGCATGAACACTCCCGATGCACCACCTTCCTTTATCAGCACATCCGCTGTATCGATGCCTTCGCTATTCAGCCTATCAAGGATGACCTTGCCAAAGCTGTCATCACCTACCGCCGTCATGATTCTGCATGGTACACCAAGCCTAGAAAGATTGCCCAGGATATTCCTGGTAACTCCGCCTACGCTTGATCCAACATCGGCTGGATGATCATAATGAGGCCTTATCTTCATCTTCGATTTGCCATATATATCCAGATTGGCAGCACCGATCCCAAGCACATAGTCTTTCCTATCCACAATGTAGCCTCTGCCTCTAAGATACCCCTTCTTCTGCAGAGATGAGATATGCACAGCTGCCGTTGAACGTGATATGCCTAGTCTTCTTGCAATCTCGCTTTGCTCAAGCAATGGATTGGCCTGAATCATCTCCAATATCTCTTTTTCCTTATTGGTAATCATATTGTTTATTCCTCTAAACATTTGCTTATATAATCATTATGAATCATATCAGTGGAAAAATGAAGAGATATAGTTGATAATATAGCCAGAAAGAAGGTGTTAATATTATGGCAAAATTTGTATGTAAAGTTTGTGGTTATGTTTATGAAGGTGACGTGGCTCCTGAAGAATGTCCAGTATGTCACGCTAAGAATCCTTGGGAAGAAGTAAAGGGTGAAATCGCTCTGGCTGCTGAACACAAGTTTGGCATCTATGCCCAGACCGTCAAGAACAATCCTGACATTCCTGAGGAAGATAAAAAATATATTTTCGATCAGCTAATGGCTAACTTCAATGGCGAGTGCTCAGAAGTCGGCATGTATCTGTGCATGGCTAGAGTCGCTCATCGTGAAGGATATCCTGAAGTTGGACTGTATTGGGAAAAGGCAGCCTATGAAGAGGCTGAACATGCAGCAAAATTTGCTGAACTGCTTGGCTCTGATCTTGAAGCAAATATGACCGATTCAACCGCCAAGAATCTGGCATGGAGAGTTGATTGCGAATATGGCGCAACAGCCGGCAAGACTGAGCTTGCTACCGTAGCCAAGAAGTACAATCTTGACGCTATCCACGATACAGTTCATGAGATGGCAAGAGATGAAGCAAGACATGGCAAGGCTCTTGAAGGACTGCTCAACAGACTGTTCAAATAGTGATTCCACAGCACCGCTTAAGCGGTGCTTTTTTGTTATACTTGACTTGAAGGAGAGTATTCCATGCCTAGAAAGATAATACTTGATGTCGATACCGGATCCGATGATGCCTGTGCCATAATGCTGGCATACCTTCATCCCGATATCGATCTGGTGGCTGTATGTTCCGTAAAAGGCAATCAGCCGCTAGAGAACACCACGGAAAACACCTTGAGAGTAAGAGAGCTGCTCAAAGCTGACTTCCCTGTATACAAGGGATGCGCATCAGCCTTTGTCAGAAATCTCATAACTCCAAGAATGCCTCCAACCGCCAATGCGGATGCTGTCGACGAAAACGGCAATAAGGTTCATATCCACAAGGACTACTTCGATCTTCCTGAATCTACGACAAAGGTCGAGTCGCAAAGAGCTCCTGAATTCTATGTCGATTATCTCACAAACACGAAGGAACCGATCACCATCGTCGCAGTTGGACCATTGACCAATCTGGCTGTAGCCATGATGATTGAACCAAGTATATGCAAGAATATCGAAGAGATTGTCATCATGGGTGGCGGATGCGATATCACTAACGCCACCCTCGCTGCTGAATTCAACATCTATGACGATCCTGAATCAGCACAGAGAGTGTTGATGTCCGGATGCAAAATAACCATGGTTCCGCTTGATGCAACCCATTCTGCCTATATCTCAGACAAGGATGTTGAAAGGCTAAGAGAGATCAATACACCGGTATCTAATTTCGCTGCCGACCAGATTGCCCTTAGGATCATGGTCCATGACCAGAGTCAGCCTCTAGAGGTCAAACATACTTGTGCACTCCACGATCCACTATGCATAGCCTACCTGGTCGATCCTAGCGTGCTTACCGACGTTAGATTCTGCCATGTCGAAGTATCGCTTTCGGGCATTAGCGAAGGACAGACGCTTGTCGATCAAAGAGCTATTCAGGACAATCGCAATGTCTACTTTGCCTTCAAGGGCGATCATCAGAAATTCGCCGACATCTTCATTGACGCACTAAGAAGAAGCTGACACATAAACATTAAACATTCATAAAACAAGCCTCAATCAATTTGATTGAGGCTTGTTTAATTTCTATTGTTGATTGATGCTATCAATATCAGCAATTATTGCCGGCAACTCATCATATGTATCCAGGTAATAGTCTGCACCGCTTTGGTCCAGACCGATCTCATATTCTTTCCTGACGACAACCCTTATGCCTGCATTCCTTGCAGCCTTTATGCCGTTTGGCGAATCCTCAACGATCAGACATTCATCCCTGTCTAATCCAAGGTATCTCATGCAATACAAGTAGCATTCCGGATCTGGCTTGTTTCTGGTGAAGTCTGCACCGCTTGCCACCACATCGAAATAATCGATTATGCCCGATTCGCTCAAAGCTTTGCTGATATATTCCATATCTGACCTAGATGCACACGCAATCTTATAGCCCTTTTTCTTCAGCCATTCTAGAATCGGCTTCACATCCGGAAATATCAGATCCTTAAGAATCAGGTCTCCGTACTTTTCATCGACATATTCCTTCATCGATCTCTTGAACTTTTCCTTATCGATCTGGTCCTCGTATCCCTCCAGCATCTTCGCGTAGATGTCGACCGAATTGTCGGTACAGATCAGAAGGCCAAGTCTTTCTCTTGGCAAAGGCGAATTGATATGGTCAAGGAATTCAACCCTTTCTCTGACGAATGGAGCTTCGCTATTGAACAGCACACCGTCCAAATCGAACAGTATTCCCTTTATCATCCTGGTGAATATTATTCTCTATTTGAGGTTTTCGATTACTTCGTCAATGGTGCGGCAGACCTTGTTTCCTACCAGACCTCCCACAAAGTTGTTGAGCCTGAAGGTATCGTTGTAGTAGTTTCTGACGTCGCTCTTGTATAGGACAATCTTCTTGTGCAGGCCATAAGCCAGGCCTATTTCCGCAGCTGTCCCTGAATCGATCTCGATGCCGTTGCAGTTGCATACCAAGTAATCGGCCATGTCGATAGCCTTGAAGTCCATATAGTAGCAGGCCGCCTTCACAAGCTTTGTCGAGTCATTCTTGATGACAACTTCCTGAGGCAGGAATGTCGTATAGCCAAGCTCTCTTAGACGATCGGAATTGCACTTGTTGACATAGCGGTCACCCTCATTGAACAATGGTCCAGCCATGTAGATTCTTGGCTTTCCTTCCTCATAAGGTTCAAGATACATGCACATAGCCTTGATCGAATCCTCATCAGTAACCTCTCTGAGCTCTTCGACCTCCACAGGATCTGCGCCATACTTCTCTACAAATACAGCGTAGTACTTGCCGTCCTTCTCATAGACTGCAAACTCTTCGTCGCTAGAATTGCCATAATAGAATTTCATCTTTTCTCTCCTTTAGATTCTTGGTTCATATGTAAAGCCTTCGCCATTGACGTCCTTGGTTTCGGACACAATCACAAAGGCATTCGGATCTATTCTTTCGATTATTTCCTTGACGATAGAGAACTGCTCATCGGATACGACAACCATCAGCATCTTCTTGCTTTCGTGGGTATAGCCACCTTCGGCATCGACAAGTGTCGTGCCGCGATTCAGCCTTACATGGATCTCCTTGGAGATCTCTTCATGTCTGTCTGAGATGATCTCGAACTTGTTGGCTTCGATTCCACCATAGAGCTCGATGGTCTTCTCCATGGTCATGGTCGTGAAGTAGACGCTGATCAAGCCGATGAGGACGCTATTCAGTCCCTTGAAGTAAAGTCCAGCCAGAACGGTGATCGAGTCGAATACCATGATGCACTGCGATGCCTTGAAGTTTGTGTACTTCTCGATGATGAGCGGCGGAACATCCATGCCGCCAGTCGAGCCGCCTTGCCTGAAGACGATGCCTATGCCGATTCCACCCAGGACACCGCCATAGATTGCAGCCAATATCGGATCGATCTCAAAGACCGGGATCATCCTTGACACGATCATCAGCATCACCGGATAGGATATCGAGTGGATGACGGTATTGACGATGAAATCTCTGCCCAGAAAGATGCATCCTACCGCAAACAGCACTGTAGAGATTATCGAAACCAGAACATCTTCACTTACTGAAACATAGGGATGAAGCAACGTAACGATTCCCGCTACGCCTCCTGTCAGAATCTCCCCTGGCAAAAGAAACATTCCTACCGCCAACGCAAACAGGAATGTACCTAACTCAATAAAGAATATTTTTCTTAGACTTTTCATTTCAATGATTTCATCGTCCGTCTCATATCGAATACGGATGGTTTTAGACGCTATTTTGCCATCCAAATTATACCATGAAAGTAAGGTATAATATTAGTGTCGAGAGGTGACATATGAAAAAATTTATTGAAGAATTCAAGACATTCATCAACCGCGGCAACGTAATCGACTTAGCAGTCGGCGTTGTTGTAGGCGGTGCTTTCACTACGATTGTAGACTCAATGGTCAACGATATCGTCATGCCAATTATCGGAAGAATCATCGGCGGGTTCGATTTCTCCAGCCTTAAGATCGCTTTAGGCGGAGATTCATACATCATGATTGGAAGTTTCATCCAGAACATCGTCAACTTCCTGCTTATCGCTTTGGTGGTATTTGCAGCTGTCAAAGGTGTGAACAAGCTCCATGAACTGGAAAAGAAGGAAGAGGCTGAAGCCAAGGAAGAGGAACCAGAAGAAAGTGCTGAAGTTAAGCTTCTCAAGTCTATCGAAAAGGAACTCAAGAAGCTCAACAAGAAATGAAGATAACCATCAGGCTTAAAGACAGAGACGATATCCTGGAACTCCAGGAAGCTACGGCTCTGACCGAAATCCTCAAAAGATATGAAAACGAGTTTTCCTATCCAATCTATGCTGCCAAGGTAAACAATGCCTATCGTGCATTGACCCACAAGCTGACCCATGATTCATTTGTCGAATTCCTCGATATGCGCAATCAGGCAACCTGGGTCATCTACCAGAACTCCCTTGAGCTTCTATACATCAAAGCTGTGCATGACATTATGGGAAAGGATGCTTTTGTCACTATAGAGAATTCTCTAAACAAGGGATTATATACTCACATCAAGCCTCAGGCTAACGAAGAGACTGTCTCAAAGATTGAAGACAGGATGCATGAACTTGTGGACGAAGATCTTCCAATCATCAAGGAACATCTCACCAAGGATGAGCTGCTCTACCTGTCAAATAGCCTCAAGCTATCCAAGACGACAGAACTCATCGAAACAGTCAAGGAAAGCGACAGCTTCGAGGTCTATTCGCTTTCTGATGAAGTAGCGATCTTCTATAGCCTTATGGTTCCTTCAACAGGCTATCTGAAGCTCTTTGAACTTAGGCCATACAGAAACGGAATACTGCTCAGATATCCGCATATGGATGAACCATCAACGCTTCCTGAATACGAAGATCAGACACTGCTCTATAACGCCTTTGTCGAGGCAGACAAATGGGGCAAGCTCATGAACATCAATTTCCTCTCAGATCTCAATGAGCGTATCGTAAACAAGGACTATGAAGAGCTCTTTCTGATGCAGGAAGCCCTTCATGAGAAGCATATCGCTGAGATAGCCGACATGATCAAGGAAAGAAAAAGGAAGATTGTCCTCATCTGCGGACCTTCATCTTCCGGAAAGACAACCTTCGCCAAGAGATTATGCATCCAGCTGCAGGTCATCGGACTTAAGCCATTCTATCTTGGAACCGATGACTATTTCGTCGAAGAGGATGAGAATCCTGTCGACGAGAATGGCGAAAAGGATCTTGAATCGATCAAGGCTGTCGACACGAAGCTATTTGTCTCTAACCTGAAGGACCTGATGGCTGGCAAAGAAGTCGACATACCATCCTTTGATTTCGTCAAGAAAACCAAGATCTTCGGCAAAAGGATAACGAAGCTCCAGAATGATGGCGTCATCGTGATCGAAGGCATCCACGCCTTGAATAGACTTCTGACTGAAGGCATCGATGATGACCAGAAGTTCAAGATATACATCTCGCCGTTCACGCCAATCGGCATCGATCACCATAATCGCATTCCGACAACCGACGCCAGAATGCTGAGAAGGCTGGTCAGAGACCATCAGTTCAGAGGCCGTTCGCCACAGAACGTTCTCGAAGAATGGGTCAAGGTCAGGAAATCAGAAAACGTCAACATCTTCCCTTTCAACAAGGAAGCCGATGTCTTCTTCAATTCCAACTGCATATATGAGCTTGCGGTACTCAAGAAATACGCAGAGCCATTGCTTAAGCAGATAAGCCGTGATCAGAGCGAATATGCTGAAGCCGAAAGGATGCTAAATCTGCTTAGGTACATCGATACTATCGACAATGATGAAGATATCGCAAACAATTCCATCCTAAGGGAATTCATCGGTGGATCAGTTATCGTCAAATCATAACTACCGGCTCAGCCGGTAGTTTGTGACAGCCCTCTAAGGGCTTGTTA
>CALFPO010000059.1 GCA_937919165.1 uncultured Bacillota bacterium
TGAATTGGGGTTTGAGCACTTTTTATAAACTGTCTACGAATGGTTGACTAGTTCAAAATGCCCTTTTTGTTTTGAATTGATGTTTCTAGAGACTAAAGCAGATGCGCTCCGCCATCGACAAGCAGTTCGATGCCGTTGATGAATGAGCCTTCCTCTGATGCCAGCAACAATGTAGCGCCAGCACAGTCCTTTGGTGCGCCGAGCCTTCCGGCAGGGATGCCCTTAAGACATGCATCATGGTATTCAGGAATAGCCAGAACCTTCTCGTTTCTGCCTGTCAGGATCGTTCCTGGCGACATGCAGTTGACGGTGATGCCAAATGGAGCCAGCTGCTTGCCAAGGTTCTTGACCAATGACATCTGTCCATCCTTTGAGCAGGCATAGCCAACCATCTGCACATGAGGCTGATGCTGCTGGATAGAGCCGACATAGATGATACGGCCCCAGTTCTGTTCCTTCATATGTGGAACATACTTCTGGGTAAGGGTCAGGCTGGAAGTCAGATTGACCTTGATCACATCGTTGAACTCTTCGACAGTCGTCTCGTCCCAAGGCTTGCGGTACTGGATCGATACGTTCTGCACCAATACATCGATATCGCCTGTCTGGCTGTACAAAGTTGTGGCAATGTCTTCATCATGCAGGAAGTCGCCGACGATCGGTCTTACATCTGCATAAGGTATTTCCCTCTTGATCTCATCGCAGACACCCTGAGCCTTCTCCATGCTTACGGAAGCATGAACGAAAGTGATGGCATGATGTCTGGCGAATTCGGTTGCGCAGGCCTTTCCGATGCCCTGTGACGAACCGGTAACCAATACTTTTTTTCCTGTAAAATCAAACATAATTTCTCCTTTTTTCAAAATTAGCTATAAGTTTACCTTATAGCTAATTCCATAACTTTCTTTTGCGTTCTGTCTTCGCCCTTGAGCTCGCCCTGAATCTTGCCGGAAGACAATACCAGGATACGGTCTGACATGTTGACCAGCTCAGGCATATCTGAAGATACCATGATGATCGAGATGCCCTGCTTGGTCAGCTCACGAAGAATCTTATAGAATTCGGCCTTTGTGCCTACGTCGATGCCCTTGGTAGGTTCATCGATGAACAGGATCTTTGGGTCGGTGACAAGCCACTTGCCCAAGACAACCTTCTGCTGGTTACCGCCGGAAAGCGTTCCAGCCAAGGTATTCATTGATGGAGCTTTGATTCTTAGCCTGTCAAACATCGTCTTGGCCTGATCCTGCTCTGCCTTGAAGTCGATCAGGAACTTATGAGGCAGAATGGTACGCAAGGAAATGAGCGAAATATTCTGATAGATAGGAAGCAGCCATACAAAGCCGTTTCTCTTTCTTTCTTCTGTTGCGAAGGCAATGCCAAGCTTGATCGCATCATCAGGCTTGTTGATCTCGACCTTCTTGCCCTCAAGATATACTTCCTTGGTTACGCCTTCGGTATACTGTCCGAAGATTGCTCCCAAAGATTCTGAACGTCCAGCACCGATAAGTCCGCCTAGACCAAGAATCTCGCCTCTATGAAGCTCGAATTCGATGTCTTCCACAATGTTCAAATCAGTTGCGGAAGGGTTAGGAACGGTAAGATGCTTGACTGACAGCACAACCTCATCAGTCGCTGGTGAAGGGTCATGAGGATACATGTCGGTCATTGTACGGCCGATCATTTCCTCGATCAGTGTATCGTTGTTGGTCTCAGTGATCTTCTTGTCGGAGATGCACTTGCCATCTCGGATGACCATGACTCTATCCGCAAGCTCGAATACTTCATCAAGCTTATGGCTTATATAGATGATGCCGATTCCTTCGCTCTGCATCTTTCTGATCAGACCGAAAAGCAGGTCAACCTCAGAATTGGTCAGTGCCGAAGTAGGCTCATCGAATACGATGATATTAGGATTCTTTACGCGCGCTCTTGCGATCGAAAGAAGCTGCAGCTGTCCAGATGACAACGGACGGCACACTTGGGTTGGAGAGATATGATTCAGGCCCACTTCATCAAGCAGAGCTCTTGATCTCTCTTTCAAGGTCTTATAGTCAACGAAACTGCCTTCGCCTGGAAGATTTCCGACAAACAGGTTTTCCATGACAGAACCGTCCAAAAATACGTTTGTTTCCTGATAAACCATCTCGATGCCGATTGCTCTGGCTGTCTTGACATCCATGTGTTCGACTTTCTGGCCATCGAATATGATGTCGCCGTCGTACTGGCTGGATGTATACATGCCTGATAGAACCTTCATCAATGTCGATTTACCAGCACCATTTTCGCCACATATCGCCAGTATTTCGCCTGACTTCAGATGAAGTGATACATCATCCAAAGCTAATACGCCAGGGAAACGTTTGGTGACATGTCGCATTTCAAGTGTATGTTCCATAACTTCTCCTTTCTTAAGATTCTGCTAAGGTTTAGCCCTTCGATAATACCTGCCTTCTATACCTATCGATGAAGATAGCGATGATCAGGATGATACCGAAGATCAGCTGTTGAGCGTTAGCAGGAATTCCCAAGAATACCAGGAAGTTTGTGATAGTCGCTAACAGTATGCAACCGAACGCCGTACCGACAATGGTTCCGGAACCGCCGGCTGGAGATGTTCCGCCGATGATTACGGCAGCCATGTTCTTCATGTTTACTGCATCGCCTGCGCCAGGAAGACCATTTGCGAATCTAGCGGCCCAGATGACACCAGTGAATGTGGCAGCGATACCAACGAGTACGTATACGAATATCTGTCTCTTTACAACAGGGATACCTGCAAGATATGCAGTTTCCTGGTTGCCGCCGATAGCAGCCAGAGAACGTCCCCATTTGGTCTTGTCAAGCACGATGAAGCATGCGATGCCGATGACAATCGCATAAAGGATAGGGATTGGGAATACTTCGCCGATGTAGTACTGGCCTACAACCTTTGAAGGATTGGTCAATCCGGATACGGCAATACCGTTTGTCCATACAAGCACAGCGCCTGAAATAATATATTGAGTACCTAAGGTAGCAATGAAGGCTGGCTGATTGTATTTGACGATGATGACACCGTTGATCCAGCCGATGATTGCACCTGCGATAAGAACTAGCAAAATTGATGGAACAACAGGCATACCAGATACGATCAGCTTAGCATACATGACGCCGCCAAATGAAAGAATGGAACCGATAGACTGGTCCATGCCGCCTGCTGTCAATAGGAATGTCAAAGGAGCTGCAATATAGAATGAGAATGACGCAGTCCTTAAGATATCCAGAACGTTTTTGACACTATAAAACTTTGGATTTCCAATAGCAACAATCACCAGGATTATGACTAATGGGATAATGGCACCCAATTCATTTTGGGTAATAATAGCTTTTACTACTTTCTGTAGCTTTGAGTTATTTTTCATAATATTTACCTCTAACAAACAATGCACACAGTCAAACTGTGTGCATTGTTAATTCGACTTATAAAGTGATTAGTAATTTAATCCTTCGTAACCCTGAGCGTCAGCATATTCCTTAACGCCGTCTTTGTATAAAGCATAAGCACCTAAGCCTGTGAATTCAGGAAGAGTTCCACCTTCCATCATATCCTTAGCCAACTGTGCAGCAGCCTGGCCAGCACCTGTCCAGTCCTGGATGATTGTGCAATCAGCCATGCCATCAAGAACGTACTGGAGAATATCCATACCACCATCGATACCCTGAACGTATAACTGATCAGTAGTAAGGTTGTTCTCTTCTCTGTAAGCAGCAGCAGCTACAGCAGCGAATGAGCAGTTGCAAACGATAGCGTTGATGTCAGTGTGAGCGTTGCAGTAAGTGTTAACCTTTTCAGCAGCCTGGTCAGCAGTACCTGCAGTGTAGTCCTTGTAAACAACAGCTGTAGGAGCAAGTTCAGCAAGCTTCTTTTCGAAAGCAGCTTCAGTTGTCAGGTGTGACTGAGAAGTGTTAGAAGCAGCAAGGTAGAATACAACGAGGTTTTCAGTACCCTTGTTGTCAACTAATGTCTGGGCAATAACTTCACCTAACTTAGCTGGGTCGATACCTAAGTAGTTAGGGCAAAGACCATCATTCAAACCCTGGTTGTAGCCAATAAGCTTGATGCCAGCATCCTTAGCTCTCTGAGCAACGTCGTTGAATGACTCATAGTCTCTCCAGTTGCAGATGAGAACGTCAGCTTCATCAGCGATAGCCTGTTCGCAGAAATCGATCATATCAGGAATAGAAGCAGCAGTAGTAGGACCAACATAAGTGCCCTTCATACCTAACTTTTCAGCTTCAGCTCTGAATGCATCGCCACAAGTTCCCCATGCAGATCCAGTTGGAAGTGGAGCTACAAACCAAACGTTGTAAGCAGTATCTTCTGTAGTATTTTCTTCTTCTGCTGGTTCTTCAGCCTTCTGGCAGCCAACTAATGCAAAAACCATAAATGCAGCGAGAAGCAGTGTTAATAATTTTTTCATTTTTTTCCTCCTTATAACACTAACTATATTTTATCTAAATGTAAGCGCTTTGGAAGAGATATTTCACACATTTTTCGCCTTCATATATCTATAGAATGCTTAAAAATCCCGATTTCATCGGCTTTTTCAAGTTTTTATCCAAGAAAAAATGTTAATATAAATTTGTAATATTATTTCATAGTATGAAATATTGAGGTAAGAATGATACAATCAGTCGAAAGAGCGTTGGATATAATGATGTGCATATCCGACAAACATGGCCGTCCGGCCACTATCTCGGAGATTTCCGAAACCACCCATCTAAACAAAAGCACCTGCTGCCATATCATCGATACTTTGGTAGAAAGAGGATTCTTGGATCAGGTATCGAGATCTTCAGGCTATGTGCTTGGAGTCTATGCGTACAATCTGACCCGCTACAAGGACTTCCAGCGTGATCTGATCTTCACCGGAATGCCGATTCTCCGCTGGATGCAGAGCAAGTGCGGATCGACTACCATTCTGGCCAATCTGATCAACGGCGACAAGTTCGTGCTGTGCTACTCAGAGAACCCCGACAATCCTCTGAAAGACCGTGGCGATATCTATAAGGGCACCCTTTACGATTCGGCTACCGGAAGAGCCATGCTGTCGACCCTCAAGACCAAGGAGCTCAAGGCCATCGTCGAAAGGATCGGATTGCCAAAGCCAGAGGAATGGAAGAACATCTATACCTTCGAGAAGCTTGAAGAAGAGCTTAACAAGATCTCCAAGCAGAAGATCGTCAAGGTCCAGGTCGAATCCAAAGGCTACTTCTGCCGTATCGCTACGCCTTTCCTTGGGCCTAGAAATGAACGCTTTGCTCTTGGCATCGAGCTCAAGAAGGAAAGCCGTCCTACGACAACCGAACTTGAGTATATCGACAAGATACTGATCACTGGCGTCAACGAAATCAAGCGCCGTATGAAATTCGAGAACATAAAGGAGTGAACATGAAAAGAACAAGACTATCAGTACCGGGAACACGCATTCCCCCAAAGATGTATTCGCAAGCCATTGTCTGCAACAACATCGTCTATGTATCAGGACAGCTTGGCAGGCATCCTGAAGATGGCCATCTGGATGTTGGCGATGCCGAAGCCCAGATCAGGCAATCATTCGAGAATGTCAGAATGATCCTGGAATACGCAGGCTCATCGCTAGACAAGATCATCACCTGCGAATGCCATCTGCAGAATGTCGAAGATCTTCCGATCCTCAACAAGGTCTATGCTGAACTGTTCGAGGATATGGAGATACCGCCATCAAGATGCGCAATCGGCAGCAACCTGGTTGTCCCTGATTGCCTATTCGAGGTTGTGGTATCAGGAATCATCGACGAAGACTAACAAAAAAGCCCACCAATCTGAACTAGTAAGATAAAAGTAGACAAATTAAAAAATCTACTTTTTCTTTTATCAT
>CALFPO010000060.1 GCA_937919165.1 uncultured Bacillota bacterium
TCAGCTGGGAGAGCACCTGCTTTGCAAGCAGGGGGTCAGCGGTTCGATCCCGCTATGCTCCACCAATCAGGTATAGAATCCGGGAAACCGGATTTTTTCTTTGTCATGATATAATATCTTCAGATGGGGCATTAGCTCAGCTGGGAGAGCGCTTCGCTGGCAGCGAAGAGGTCAGCGGTTCGATCCCGCTATGCTCCACCATCGATAGATACACAAGACACCGTGATGGTGTCTTTTTCTTGCCAGATTCATGACTTAGGTTCAGCCAAAGATGGTAAGATAGATATATGAAAGACACAATCATTATCAATATTGCTGGGGGACCAGGTACAGGCAAGACAACCATTGCGGCTGAAGTCTTTTCAAGACTGAAAGCCAAAGGATATGAGGTAGAGAACGTTTCTGAATTCGCGAAGGAGCTGGTATGGGAAGGCCGTAATGAAGCCTTCGATGACCGCCTCTATATGCATGGCGAACAGAACCACAGACTGATGCAGATGAACGGCAAGCTCGACTACATCATCACTGATTCGCCGCTCTTCCTTACTTCCGTATACAATAGCCATTACCTGAAAGACAAGTTCCCAGCTTCCTATAACCAGATGATCGACACCGTGACAAGCGAGACATTCAATCTCTATCACAACAAGGTCTATCTGCTGACCAGGGATTGCGGATACCATACGATTGGACGTCGAGAAGATGAACAGACTGCTTCTATCATCGATGAAGCCATCGTTAAATATCTAAAAGACAATCATATCGATTATGTGGAACTGACTCTTGAAGAGGCAGGAGACCACATCATGAATGACCTATTGAATAGATAAAGGAGATAATATGGGCGAAATCTATCAGAAATGCAAGGAAGCGGCTGACTATATCGCTTCAAGAATCGATGCCAAGGGCGCCATCGGACTGGTGCTGGGTTCAGGACTTGGCAACATTGCGGACAATCTTGAGAATCCACAGATTGTGGAATATACCGATATTCCTCATTTCACCAAGACGACTGTTCCAGGACATGAAGGCAAGCTGATCCTTGGCTACATCAACGGCATCAAGGTTCTCTGCATGAAGGGACGCTACCATTTCTATGAGGGGCATTCGATGAAATTCATCACAATGCCTGTAAGAGTCATGAAACTGCTCGGCGTCAAGGCCATCATCGAGACCAATGCGGCAGGCGGCGTCAACCGCAGCTTCAAGCCTGGCACATTGATGCTTATAGACGACTTCATCAACTTCATGGGCGATAACCCGCTGGTTGGCGAAAACGAAGAAGAATTCGGCGTACGTTTCCCAGGCATGACCCTAGCCCTATCAAACGATCTCAAGATGGCTGCCAAGAAAGCAGCTCTTGATCTGGGTATCGATCTCAAGAGTGGCGTATATATGTCCTTCAGAGGCCCAAGCTTCGAGACTCCTGCTGAAGTCAAGTTTGCGGAGATTGCCGATGCGGATGCGGTAGGCATGTCGACTGTTCCTGATTTCATCGTCGCCAGACATTGCGAGATGCCGATCTGCGGCATATCTTGCATCACCAACATGGGTGCAGGCATCACCGGCGAAGAGCTGACCGTCGAAGAGGTCGAAGAGACCTCAAAGAAGGTCAGAGCCGATTTCGGCAGGCTCATCTGCAGAATGCTGGAATACATAGATTAATCATAACTACCGGCTCAGCCGGTAGTTTGTGACAGCCCTCTAAGGGCTTGTTA
>CALFPO010000061.1 GCA_937919165.1 uncultured Bacillota bacterium
GATGCGGATATCCTTGTCCTTGATGTTGTCTTCGTTATGAAGGGTTGCATAAGAAACGGTTGTTCCCGCAATCCTTACTGAACTAAGCTTGGCATTCGGTGTGCATTTGCCTGTACGTCCGACTGTGATAAAGATGTCCTCAAGCTTGGTTCTGACCTCTTCAGCTGGGAACTTGTAGGCAATGGCCCACTTAGGGATACGGGAAGTGAAGCCCAATTCCTTCTGCATCCTATATGAATTGACCTTGATGACCATGCCGTCAATTTCATAAGGCAAGTCATGACGGATAGCTGCTGTCTCATCAATATGCTGTATGACATCTTCAATGTTGTCATACAGACGGATCGTATCATTGACGGTAAACCCCAGCCTTGAGGCATACTCAAGCGATTCATAGTGGGTTTCGGCATTCACATCATCAGGGATGTGGTACCAGAAGCCGTCAAGGCCTCTTGAGGCGCATATCCTGGAATCAAGCTGTCTGATCGAACCGGCTGCTGCATTCCTTGGATTGGCGAACTCTTCTTCGCCATTTTCAAGCCTTTCTCTGTTCACTCTTTCGAACGACGATTTAGGCATATATACTTCGCCACGGATATCATAGTGCTGCTTGTATGGAATCTCCTTCGGGATGGACCTGATGGTCCTTACATTCGAGGTCACATCCTCGCCTACCACTCCATCGCCTCTAGTGACGGCCTGGAGAAACTTGCCATCTTCATATATCAGCGACATTGCCAAGCCATCTATCTTATATTCAACGCAATACTCTACTTCATCATAGATATCGGTTATCTTCTTTGACCATTGCCTCAGCTCATCATAAGAAAAGACATCGCCCAATGACAGCATCGGCTTTTCGTGGGCAACCTTGACGAATTCGCTCAAGACCTCATAGCCCACATGCTTGGTAGGGGAATCAGGGTCATCCATCTCCGGATGGGCACTTTCCAGATCCTCCAGTTCCCTGAACAGCGCATCGTATTCGCTATCAGGAATAGTCGGTTTGTCTAACGCATGGTACTCATAGCTGTATTGCTTTAGAAGCTTCCTTAATTCCAGTATTCTTTCAATATCGTTCATGTCTTAATTATATCCTCAAAGCACAAGAAAAGAGATGTTTCCATCTCTTATAGCTTGTTCAGTACGCCATCCTTCAATAAGACTCTCTGGTCAGACATGGCACTTACCGCATCGGCGTGGGTTACCACGATGATGGTCTTGCCATATTCATGGGCCAGCTGCTTGAAGATAGAGATAATCTCCTTTTCGGTTGCCGTATCCAGGTTGCCGGTTGGCTCATCCGCAAAGATGAGGTCGACATTGCTGGCAAGAGCTCTAGCGATAGCCACACGCTGCTGTTCGCCGCCTGATAGTTGAGTAACGATACGATCAGCCTTGGAATTCACGATGCCGAAACGTTCCAGCAGATTATAGGCAACAGTCTTCTTATCCTTTGGAATATTGTTGTCTGTCTCGGTCATTGCCACCATGACATTCTCTAGTGCTGTCAGATAGCTGATCAGATTGTATTGCTGGAAAACGATGGAAATGGCATTTCTTCTATATTTGCCAAGGCCGATCTCCATGATGTCTTTGCCTTTGAAGTAGATCTTACCCTGGGCAGCCGTATCAAGTCCCGCAATCAGCGACAGCAAGGTCGTCTTGCCGGAGCCCGATGGGCCAAGGATCGTATAGAACCTTCCCTCTTCGAAACCATACGAAAGGTCCTTGAGGATGACTCTCTCGTATCCTCCATCGATATATGAATATGTAATTCCTTCTAGTCTCAATATCTCTGCCATATCTTTTCTCCTAACCCTGATTCATCAGTATCTTCTTAGGATTGAATCTCATGATCATGATGGAAGGGATGATGACGGAAACAAACACGATTCCTAGTCCCAATACATATATTTCCGCAATGATCAATGGAGAAACCTTCACTTCATATTCCGCGATCAGATCATCGATCGAGATCTCGGTAGAATAGTCGGTGTTCCAGATATCGATATAGCCATAGTCGTATTCTTCCTCTTCTTGTCCATAGCCATCCGAATTGATCTGATATTCAAGCACTCTATTGCCGATATTCTTGGCAATAAGCGAACCGGAAATTACGGATGCCGAGAAGCCGATGACAGCGACGATCGCCAGTTCAACAAAGAACTGAAGAATGACCTTGAACTTGGTGGCACCGATCGAAAGGAGCACACCAATCTCATATTCTCTGGTCTTCAGGGTCAAAGCCGTAACCAAGGTGATGATGACTACAGCGTTGATGATTACCAGCCACACAATGAAGTTGGCGTACATGCTTAAGGTATCAAGCGGCTTAGCCAAGGTATTGAACTGTTCGTTGTTGGCATCAAGCTTCGCAAACTGCGGCAGCTCATCGCCATAGTCCTCAACGAATTTCTCGACATCCAATGGATCATTCAATAGGATTGTCGCATTCTCGATATAGAAGTTGTCAGCCATGTTCTCCATGGTCGGATAGTTCTCCGGATCATAGTATGGATCATCAGGATACTGTTCAACATAGTAGTCAAACGACTTCTGGTTCATTGGAAGCGTTGCGGCATACATGCTGGTAGAAGGCATGAAGATCATGTTGTCAGGATTCTCGTATGGGTAGCAGTAATCGAAGTTTGCTGTACCTGGAACGATCGGATTGACATGCGAATAGATGCCTATGACCTCAAACGCCACAACCACATCATCCTCTTCAAGGCCCATATTCTTGTAGTAGCTCGTCAAAGGAGAAACAGCCAGACGGATGTCATCGCCAAGACCTACACCGTTATGCTGAGCCAAGGCTTCAGAAATCAGGCAGACTGGCTTGGCATCTTCAATCTCTTCCTTGGTATAGAACCTTCCTGAAGAGATGGAATAGTCGCCATCGGTGAATTCGATCATGTTGTCGAACATGTTTGTCTTTATGTAGAAATACGGTTCCTTGTATGTTTCGCAGACGCTGTTGCCGTTCACATCAGGATAGCAGTTCGTGCTGCCGCTTTCTTCAATGTTCTCTTCAGCTGTATTTCCTAAATGCACGAAATCCAAGGAATTGGCGCTGTCGGCATACCACATATTAGTTGAAATCATATTGGCCGTCTTGACGCGGTCGTCAGCCAAGAACTGCTCGACATCGCTCAACTGGATGCGTGGGTAGTTTTCATAGAACTTCTGCAGCTCATCCTCGTCTTCGATGGTGTCGGTATAGCGCCAGATGGCGTCATAGTCAAGGGCATATGTCACAACAGCCCTCATCTTCTTTCTGGTCAGAACCTTGGCCGATTCGCTGGCTGAAGAAACGCCTAGACCAACAATGACCAGGTTGCCGATCAGGAAGAAGGTCAAAACCAGAAGCACCGATTTTGACATCCTTCTGGTTACGTTCTTGATTGCTCTTTTGATGAAATTCATATAATCCTCTTTATCTAGTTTCCTGTGCTTATCTCAAGCACAACTTCCACATCCTGTGGGATGTAAGTGTCATAAGTCAATAGCTCTCCATCGCTTCTGCTCATCCTGATGAGATGATTTGCAGGCACAGAAGGATCACTCTTATAGTCGACATAGTAGTTTATGCCGGTATTCTCGAAAAACTTTCTGACAGTCTCCTCATCGTTCTTTGAACCGTTGAGAATATCGTTGAAGTCGATATCGTTGTTTATTCTGTTGAGCCAGATGTTGCGTCCTCTAGAGATGGTCACATAGACTGGCGCATCGGTATAGATTCTGCTTACTGAAATGAAATCGCCAGCTTCGACCTCATCAGAGAAATCGTATTCGACATTCTTCAGAACAAGGCCTGCGCCTTTGGTGTTGACCTCTTCGATCCAATCCTTGAGTTCCCTTAAGGTATTGAAGCCAGGATACTCGACATTGCCAAGCGATACGATAGCCTCTACCTCATCGCCTGATTTGAGCGTCTTTCCTACAGGCGTGATCTGATAGATGACCTTGCCCTTTGATTCGATGCTGTCATACTGTTCCGTATATCTGAGCTCTAAGCCATTCTTGCTGCACCAGTGCATGGCATCGCCAGATGTCATTCCCACCAGATCGATCAGACTTACAGACTTGCCCATGGAAACTACCACACCGAAAGAATCGCCTTCCTTGATTGGCTTTCCGGCCGCAATGGTCTGCGAGATGATTGTGCCTTCCGCATACTTGTCGGAATAGCTTTCGGTCTTGATGATGCCGACTTTCTTCGATTTAGCCCAAGCTTCAGCCTCTTCACATGAACGCTTGACGAAGTCTTCCATCGTCACGTTTCCGGCTGGAGCAGGTCCCTTCGATACGTTTATCTTCAGATTGGATGAACGAGTGAAGGAATCTTCATCGCAACCCGAAAACTGATAGCTTATGACCTTTCCATCCTCAACGTTATCGTTATATGCCGTTGAGATCTTGGTCTTAGAAAGCTTGTTCTCATCGATCCATTCCCTTATGTCTTCCTTGTCCATGGACATCAGATCAGGAACGGAAATGCTTTCATCAGGATCGGCTCCCTTTGAGACAGTGAAGGTTATCTTGGCATCGCTCTTGAGTTTGGTGCCAGGCTTCACATCCTGAGAAAGGATGATGCCTTCGTCATATTCGAAATCGTATTCATCCTTGAAGATGATTCCTGATGATTCGATGCCTTGCTGCTTGATCCAAGCAATGGCTTCGGTCTTTGTGCCATAGACAAAGTCCTGCATCTCGATCTTTGGGGCAAGAAACAGGAAATATCCTGCAACGCCCAAAACAGCCAATAAGGCAAGCAGACCGATCACCAATCCTTTGTTTATTGGCTTCTTTTTCTTTACGACAGGGGTTCTAACCTCTTCCTTGAAACTATCTGGCTTCATGTTTTCGCCAGAGAACTGACTTAAGAAATCTTTTTCGCTCATAATTGTTTACCCACTTCATTCTAGCACATATGAATATATTGTTCATTCGTTATACTTAGCCCTCTTAATAGTGTAATTTAAGGGCGTCAGGTCTATAATTAAATAGTGACTACATCAATCCCGCTTCGGCAAAGGGATTGTCGCTATTCAATACGAATCGAAGGTTAGACAAGGAGATTATTCCCATGCCAAGCAAAAAGATTGACGAAACTGCAGAAGGAACAAAGAAAAAGTCTGCAGCAAAGAAGACAACGACAAGAAAAAAGGCAAGCAAGAAGAGCTTGCAGGCTTTCGATACGCCAATAACCGAAAGAATCCCGTGGGAAAAGGCGGCACTTGCAAGCGGTATCCCAATGACCCTTGAATATAGCGACGGTTCGTTGTTTGAAGCGCTGGAAGAGGCGGCAAACAAGTATCCTAACTATGTTGCCTTTGATTTCATGGGCAAATCGACTACCTACAAGAAGATGGTCGAAAAGGTCGAGAAATGTGCCAAGGCATTGAAGGTCATCGGTGTCAGAGAGAACGACTGTGTCACCATCGCCATGCCTAATTGTCCTCAGGCTCTATATATGTTCTATGCCGTAAACCTGGTCGGTGGCATCGCCAATATGGTTCATCCATTGAGTGCCGAAAAGGAGATCGAGTACTATCTCAAGGCATCAAATTCCGTAACTGCCATCACGCTTGACCAGTTCTACCATAAATTTGAAGCAATCAGAGAGAACACCAATCTGGTCAATATCGTCATTGCCTCCATCAAGGATGAGCTGAGCAATCGTATAAGAACCGGCTATATGCTGACGGAAGGATACAAGATCAGAAAGATCCCTAACGATGCGCCAGTCATCAGATGGAAACAGTTCATGAATCTCTCCAGATCATGCTTCTACAACTATCGCGTGAAGCGCAACGGCAACAGTCCAGCTGTAATGCTGTATTCAGGCGGCACTACCGGAACGCCTAAAGGCATTGTCCTCACCAACCGCAATTTCAATGCCGCTGGCGAACAGATCGAGGCAACAAATCCAATGTTCAGGCCAGGAGACAAGATGCTGGCAGCTATGCCATTGTTCCATGGCTTCGGCCTTGGGGTATGTGTCCATTCGATGCTGTCGCGTGGCGGACGCGTGATTCTTGTCCCACGTTTCACCGCCAAGTCATATGCCAAACTTATCACCAAGTATGAATGCAATTTCATCGCTGGTGTTCCTACCTTGTTTGAAGCTCTACTTAAGCTTCCTTCAATGGAAGGCAAAAATCTTGGCTTCCTCAAGGGCATCTTCTCAGGAGGCGATTCGCTTTCCGTAGAGCTAAAGAAGAAATTCGACAAGTTCCTATATGACCATCATGCCGTCATCCAGATAAGAGAAGGTTATGGTGCAACTGAAACGGTAGCCGCTTGCTGTCTTACTCCACCAGCAATGCATAAGGAAGGCTCCATCGGCATTCCGTTCCCTGACAACTTTGTCAAGATCGTTGAGCCAGGCACCGACTGCGAGGTTCCTTACGGATCTGAAGGAGAGATTCTGCTGGCTGGCCCAACCGTCATGAAACGCTATTGGGACAATCCTAAAGAGACCGCTGAAACACTTGTGAAATCCGATTTTGATGGTCTTACCTGGGTACATACAGGCGACCTTGGATACATGGATGATGAAGGATTCATATATTTCCGTGGCAGGTCAAAGAGAATGATCATCTCATCAGGCTATAACGTATATCCTTCACAGCTCGAGAATGTGCTGGATGCCCATGAAGCTGTCCAGATGTCTTGTGTGATTGGCGTACCTGATTCATACAAGATGCATAAGGTAAAAGCCTTCGTGGTGCTCAAGAAAGGATATGAGCCTAGCCAAGAGACAAAGGATTCCATCATGTCGCATGCCAGAAAGCATCTGGCAAAATATGAGATGCCATACGATATAGAGTTCAGAGAAGATATGCCAAAGACCGCTATCGGCAAGATTGCCTATCGCAAACTTGAAGAAGAGGAACTGAACAAGATCAATGAACAGAAAGAAAATCAATCAGCCTAGCTGATTGATTCTTTCATTCCAATGAGAACAGATACTGATATACCGGCTGACCGCCATCAATGATGTCGCATTCGAGCCTGCTTCTTGACGAGACATACTCTTCGATATGCTTCAGATCGCCATCATTTCCATCAATGCCCTTATAGATCGTGAGCAGTTCCTTGTCTTCGATCTTTAGTAAGGAATCAAGAAGCCTGTCGATGACTTTTATTCTGTCGTCTCCTGAGCAGACGATCGTCTTGCCGGCAATGGCGATATAGTCGCCTTGCTTTACCTCTACCCCTTCAAAGGATGTATCCTTTATCGCATAGGTGATGCTTGAAGGATAGACATTATCTATCATGGTCTTCATTGCATCCATATTCTCCTCCATTTCCGCATCTTTGTTGAAGATGGCCACAGCGCTTACGCCAGCCTGAATGGACTTGGTCTCCACAATGAAGATGTTGCGGTCATCTATGACATCCCTAGCCTGTTTGGCAGCCAGAATGATATTCGAATTGTTCGGGAAGATGATGATGTTTTCGCAATCGTCAAGTTCCATGATTCTGTTGCAGAAATCTTCTGTGGAAGGATTCATGGTCTGGCCGCCTGATATCACGCAGTCGACTCCCAGATCATCAAATAACGCGCTTAGACCATCTCCTGCCGCAACCGCTATGAGTCCATAGCGTCTTTTAGGCTTGATGTTCTCCTCAACGGCTTCCACAATCTCTTCATGGGCTTCATTGGCTATAAGAGTCGAATGCTGCTCCTTCATGTTCTCAATCTTGAGCTTGATGAATTCGCCATAGCGTTGCCCAATGTTGAGGGCATCGCCTGGCTTAAGGACATGGACATGAACCTTGACCAGTTCATCATCCCTGACAACCACCAGTGATTCGCCACCCATATCGCTCAATCTCTTCTTGAGATTCTTTTCTTCAAACGTCTTCTGATTCTCTTCAGAAAGCCTGACAATGAACTCTGTGCAATAGCCATATTCCTCGCTCTCCAATAGAGATGCGGTATTGGTTTCCTCTTTGCTTCTTGCGCCATCAGAAACTACAGGCCTTCCCTGAACATGTTCTCTGAATCCTTCAAAGATCATCAACAGTCCGGCACCGCCGCTATCGACAACCCCCACTTCCTTTAGCACCGGCAGATAATCAGGAGTATGATCTAGCGATTCCTTGAGATAGGAACACATCCTGTCCATATAGGTCTCAAGATCGAAACGCTCTTTCTTATAGTCGTTGTTGGCATACCATGCCCCTTCTCTGATGACGGTCAGAATCGTGCCTTCAACAGGCTTCATGATGGCTTTGTAGGCTACTCTTGCGCCGTTCTCGAAACCGCCGGCGATATCGCCTACATCAAGCTCATCCTTGCCTTCGATATACTGATAAAAGCCTCGGAAGATCTGGGACGTGATGACGCCTGAGTTTCCTCTTGCGCCCATCAGAAGGCCCTTGGAAAGAGCTTTAGCCACATCGCTTATGCTGTCGCTTGAACACCTTACGGCTTCATTGCAGCCACTGGTGAAAGTCATGGACATATTGGTTCCGGTATCTCCATCAGGAACCGGAAAGACATTCATGGCATTGATCTCTTGAGCATGATTCTCAAGATTTGCTGCTCCGCTAAGAAGCATTTCCTTGAAGATCTTGACGTCAATCCTATCCATTGATCTCGATTCCCTCTACGAAGACGTTGACTTCCTTGACATCCATGTTCAAGGTCTTCTCAAGCGTATACTTGACGCGCTGCTGTATGGAAGCCACCACTTCCGAGATCTTGACCTCGTAGCAGATGATGACATGCAGATCGATCTGCAGTCCATCCTTATGGTTGCTTATCACAACGCCCTTGGAATAGTTCTCTTTCTTCAGCAAGGCACTATAGCCATCCTTGATTGGATTCTTTGAAGCCATGCCTACAACGCCATAGCATTCATTGACGGTCGTGCCGGCCAGAATTGCGATCGCATCGTCGCTGATCTTTACCTTGCCAAAATCTGTGCTTTTGTTTACTGGCATAACAGTGCCTCCTTCAATTGAAAAACATTATAGCACTTATATATGTCAGCATTGTGAAGCGTGCCATATTCTGAATGTCCTTTCAATAATATATTAAAAAAAGAGACTTTTATGTTAAAATATTTACGGTCAAAAAGTAGACTAGAAGGAGAAATTATGAGCAAGAAATACGTTTATATGTTTGCTGAAGGAAATGCAAACATGCGTGAACTCCTTGGCGGTAAAGGTGCTAACCTGGCTGAAATGGCTAGCTTAGGATTACCAGTACCATTTGGTTTCACCATCACAACTGAAGCCTGCAATGCTTACTATGATGATGGCGAGAAAATCAACCAGGATATCATGACACAAGTTAAGAAAGCTTTAGTCAAGCTTGAGAAGCAGGCTGGCAAGAAGCTTGGCGATGCCAAGAACCCATTGCTTGTATCTGTAAGATCAGGCGCTAGAGCTAGTATGCCAGGCATGATGGATACTATCCTCAACCTCGGCATCAACGATGAAGTAGCTGAAACCATAGCTAAGAAGACAAACAACGAAAGATTCGCATATGACTCATATCGTCGTTTCATTCAGATGTTCTCTGACGTAGTTATGGAACTTCCTAAATCAAAGTTCGAAGTTATCATCGATGAAATGAAAGAAAAGAAAGGCGTTAAACAGGATACTGAACTGGATGCCAAGGATATGAAGGATCTGGTCAAGAAGTTTAAGGCTTTCTATAAGAAGAACCTCAAGGAAGACTTCCCTCAGGACACAAACATCCAGCTTGAAAGAGCTATCGAGGCTGTCTTCAGATCTTGGAACAACCCAAGAGCCATCTTCTACCGCAAGGAAAACGATATCCCTTCTTCATGGGGCACTGCCGTTAACGTACAGATGATGGTATTCGGAAACATGGGCGATGACTGCGGTACAGGCGTTGCCTTCACCAGAAACCCTGCTACAGGCGAAAACAAGATCTTCGGCGAATTCCTGATGAACGCTCAGGGCGAAGACGTTGTTGCCGGCGTAAGAACACCACAGACAATCGATCAGCTGAAGAAGGTTATGCCAGAAGCATATGCCGACTTCGTAAAGATCTGCGATACTCTTGAACATCATTACCATGATATGCAGGATATGGAATTCACTATCCAGGAAAAGAAACTGTTCATGCTGCAGACACGTAACGGCAAGAGAACCGCTACTGCTGCTTTGAAGGTTGCCTGCGACATGGTTGATGAAGGATTGGTTACTATTGATCAGGCTCTGCTGATGGTTGAACCTAAGCAGCTTGATTCTCTGCTCCATCCACAGTTCGATGCAGCTGCATTGAAGGCTGCTAAGCCTATCACTTCAGGTCTTCCTGCTTCTCCAGGCGCTGCTTGCGGACAGATCGTCTTCACAGCTGAAGATGCTGCAAGAGAGCACAAGAACGGCAAGAAGGTCATCTTAGTCAGACTCGAGACTTCTCCAGAAGATATCGAAGGTATGGCTGCCGCTGAAGGCGTACTTACAGTACGTGGCGGTATGACAAGCCATGCTGCCGTTGTAGCCAGAGGTATGGGCGAATGCTGCGTATCAGGCTGCGGCGACATCAAGATGGACGAAGAGAACAAGAAGTTCGAACTTGGCGGAAAAGTTTTCCATGAGGGTGACTATATCTCCATTGACGGAACTACCGGTAAGATTTACGACGGTATTATCCCCACTGTTGATGCCACTATCGCAGGTGAGTT
>CALFPO010000062.1 GCA_937919165.1 uncultured Bacillota bacterium
AAGCCTGCCAAGTCATCCAAATCATCCGAATCAGGCGGCAACTCTCGCTCACGCAGCAAGATCCCCGTTATCTTCTCCACCACTGGCGGTGAAGTAAAGACCGACTGCGCCAACATCGGCACACCAAACCTCGGTTATATGCAGTGGGGAGATGGCGACCGCACCCCAAATATCGTTGCCGTCCTCACCAAACTCCTCCCCTACACCGCCGCAGGCTGGAACTTCAACACCAAGCTCTTTTGCTGTGTCAAAGTGAAGCTGTTCTACTTTAGAAATGTCAACTTTTCCTGCAAAAAGTAAACGCTTACATCATTTAATTGAATATTATGAAAATAGTTACATAAAAACCATGCTTTTTTTCTTAAAACAAAGCCATAAGTTATAATCATAAATGGATGGAGGAAAGCAACATGAGTCTGCACATAACCGCTAAACCTGGCGAGATCGCCGAAAGAATTCTGCTTCCTGGCGACCCTTTGAGGGCAAAATACATCGCCGAAAACTACCTTGAGGACGCCGTATGCGTCAATGAACTAAGAGGCGCCTTATGCTACACAGGAACCTATAAAGGCAAAAGAGTATCCGTGATGGGATCCGGCATGGGCATACCATCAATGATGATCTATGCGACAGAGCTCTGCCGCGACTATGGATGCCAGAAACTTATTAGACTAGGAACAGGGGCTTCCTTCACTCCAGAACTCAAACAGATGGACATCGCCATGTCGATGGCAACATCCCACAATTCCGGAATCAATGACTATACCTTCAAGGGAACATATGCTCCATGTGCCGATTTCAAGCTGCTTGAGACAGCATATAGAAAAGCGAATGAGATGGGCCTCAAGACTATGGTCGGAAATACAGTCTGCTATGACCAGCTATATCGAAATGATGAAGAGTTCCAGATCAAGAAATGGAGCGAATATGGCGTCATCGCCGGCGAGATGGAAGCAGCTGGACTATATACAGTAGCTGCCCATTATGGCAAGCAGGCATTATGCCTTATCACCATCGTGGTTGAGCTTGCAAACCACACCAATGTAGCAGGAGGATCGGTAAGTCCTGAGCAAAGAGAAAAAGGACTCAACGACATGATTCGTCTTGCGTTAGAAACAGCAATTGAGGATTAAGATAAACGGCAAATAAGTATATAAGACAAAGGCAATCATCTGCATCAGATGATTGCCTTTTTGTTATTTCCACACAATGCAAAAATGCTCAGTACATCGATGAGCTGAGCTTGTGGTTGGTTAATCTAGTTTTTTATGCCGAAACAATTAGAACAAATCACTGTGGCTTCCGGTTCTGATCAGATACAGAATGACATTATCATTTGAATATTTATACGCAAGAAGCCAATCTGGCTTAATGTGCAATTCTCTACAATTCTTTTGAATTACGCAAAGGGTGGTCTTTGTATCTTTCTGGAATAGTTGCTCCGTCAGCCAGCAATTCAATAACGATTCTGAATTCATTAATATCTAGCCCGCGTTTGACAACCATTTCAAAGTATCTCTTGAATTGTGATGTTCTTCTGATGCCATATTTCACTTAAGAAGATCCTCCATAAGTTCGTCTACACTTGAGAATGTTCTAGACGCTTCAGGATTTTTTCCCATTTCTTCTGCTTCAGCTAATGCCTCCATTGTTGTGACGTTCGGAACATCTTTTCTGATTTCAAAAGGAATGGCTTTTTCTCGAAGCATATGTCTCAAGAACATATTTACCGCCGTAGACAAATCTAAGCCAAATTCAGCAAGCATCTCTTGAGCTTTAGGCTTAATGTCTTCATCTATACTTATGTTCGTTGCAATTTTAGCCATACCTATCACCTCTTGAATATAGTATGACTCATATATAAAACAACATAATATGCGCATATTATGTTGTACTAATTCAAAGTAAAAACAATTACTGCTTAAAATGCCAAGCTCATGCAGACTATGAGCTATCTTGCATTCTCAAAAAGGAATCTGAAGAAATCGGTTTCCTCTATCTCGACAGACATCATGTATCTGTTCTTGACGACATTCACAAGATTATCCAGATAGGCATCAAGCTTATCTTCTGAATAGCTTTCCATATCCTTAAGCCAAGTAGCCTTACCGTTGGTGGAATTGTATTTTACATAATCGGTGACGAATGAACGATTGTATATCTGAGCGATGTGTTCGCCATCAGAGAATACATCGACTCCGGCGTAGAGCCTTGAGTCATAATCCATGCCAAAGAGATTCATGATCGTCGGAAGGATGTCGACGTTGCAGCAAGGCACATCGACATGAACAGTTTTTCCCATGCCGGCATTGTAGATGATGCAGGTGCTATGATACATCTCAAAGTCATAGTCGATCTCTTCACCTGCCAATGTGCTGTATCCATAATCGGTCAGATAGTATGGATAATGGTCGCCGGTCAAGACAATGACGGTCCTATCAAGAATTCCTGCCTCTTCTAGTCTAGAAAGCAGATAGGACATCGCCTTCTCCAGCTCATAGTTGCATGATAGATATCCAAGGGCGCTTGTAGCTAGCGGCTTATTGACCATCTTGCTTACCTCATCAATGTTTCTGGCAACCATGACATTGTCGGTCGTATAGTTTCCATGTCCTGAGAAGGTCATGTAGTACGAGCAGAACTGTCCATCATTTATGTAGTCATCGACAGATTGTTCGAACATCTCCAGATCCGATGATGGCCAAGCTGTCGTGAAAGACATGCCGTCATCCATGAACTTGCAGCTGAATCCCATATTAGGCAGGGTCTTGTTTCGGCCATAATATGAACCGATATAGTTGTGGTATCCTCTGCTTTGGACACCATAGTTCTTGTTGAACATATTGCCAAGAGCGATGGACATGTCCTTGCCTATGGACTGTCCCATGGTGCCAGTGAGGTTTCCGCCATTGGTGGCTTCCCTTACGACATTAGGCCACAATCCTGTCAGCAAGGCATATTCGCCATTGGTAGTGACATTCTTGAATGAATTGTAGTAGTTATCCAATACGATGGAACCGTTTGCCATCTTGTATAAGGTTGGCGTTATGTTCTTGTCAATCGCCAATCTTGAGAAAGATTCGGCACAGACATATATCAGATTGTATTCTTTGAACATTCCGGTATATTCATTCTGCTTGGTAGGAGTAACACCTTTAAGGTAGCCACAGAGCGAAGAAATGGTATCATCATCGCTAAGACCTTCAAGCTTTGAGAAGTCGATGCGTTCATCCATGTTATAGCGAATGACTTCGACGGTCTCCTCTTCTATAGGCTCCTCGATCGTCACCTTATCGGTAGTGACATAATCGCTCTTCTTCTCGAAACCAGTCAGCGAGCATTTGATCTCGACCAGAAAATTAGGAAGGATGCCAAGCTTGGCGCTGGCGGTATCGGTATCGACATACTGGCTATGATAGGCGCCATAGGCTGTATAGTCCTGCTTGCCTCCTAGCGGCAGCATCACTACGACGATGGTCCACAAGACAAGAGCCAGCAAAACAGAAACAGCATGCATCACTAAGCCATAGCCATCGTTCTTTCCGATGAAGACAAGCATCAGTTCGGCAATGACCGGCAGCTCAAACAGCAAAATGGTTAAGGCATTCTCGCTTATGGCAGTCTTGATGCTCCACCAGAAACTGGTCAAAGCCAAGGTACCGTTGCCCATCATCGAATAAGACAATAGCGAACCGAATATCCTATAGTAGATCAGATCAATCAGATAGAAGATTGAGATGCCAAACAGCAGGATAGTCTTGATGATTCCGTTTGTCTTTCCCGACTTGAACCATCCGCATAATACGGACAACAGAACAGCCAGCGGAAGCATAAACAAAACATTCCAGATGCTTAGGCCTTTTAAGCCATTGTGCAGCTGGTAATACAGCAATGCTTCCCAATACAGCAATATTGCATACAGCTCAGCGATATTCTTTGCTGAGCCAAACATATTCTTCTTCATAAAACAAATAGACAGCAGGCTATCTATGGCTATCCAGATAATACTGCAGTATCCTTACAGCCGCCTGCTGATCAATAACCTTCTTTCTCTTCTTTCTTGAAACACCAGAGCTGATCAGAAACTCTTCCGAATCCTTGGTGGTTCTTCTTTCATCCTGAAGCACTACCTTGATTCCTGATTCCTGTTCCAGTATCTCTGCGACTTCCTTGGACAAAGCAGCTCTAGGTCCCTCATCGTCATTCTCCAGCAAGGGATATCCCATCACCACCAGATCAGGCTTCTCTTCCTTGAAGAGTTCCAGAATCTTGTCGATGGCCTCGTCGTAGTCATCGCTTCTAAACCTGATAGTCTTGACTGCCTGCGCAAGAAAACCCGTATCGCTCTTCGATACGCCACAGGTAACGCTGCCAAGATCCAATCCGATATATTTCATCTATATAATGATAGCATCAAGCTATCGCTGTTCCATAATTCTTCTTACCTTATCGGTATCTTTGGTGTAGTAGTGGGCTGACTTGATGACCATCTCAAGCTTGCCGACAGGATATCCGCATTCCTTGGACACATTGTCCAGGATCTTTGCAAGCATCACCATATTCACATAGGCCTTGCAGCCAAAATCCAAAGCTCTTGAGTAGACATACAAGTCAAGGCTTCCATCCTCAAGATTCTTCTGGAAATCCAACAAACTGACACATGGAATGTATTTCTCATCAGTCAAAGGCTCAAAGGTCGTGATGGTGGCTGAACGCTGTTCAGGGTTCTCCTTCAGCCTTCTGATTACCCATTCAAGCTGGTTCTTCTGATCCTGATAGGCATAGAGCCTGCTGGCATAGGAACTGGCATTGCTTAGCTCCTTTACCCTTTCGAAGCTCGTGAAGTTGTCTACCATCCAGTCATACTCTTCCTGAACCTTATATTTCTCGATGATAGGATCAGGCAGATATGGATGAGCAACGCTCATGGTTAAGCCGAAGCATTCTCTTACGTCGAAGCTTTCGCCTGTGTTGTCGGTATATTTGCGATTAATGCCGTTATCTTCAATGTGCTTCAGCATGCCTATCCAGGCTTCGCCGATGCTTTCGAATCTGCCAATATTCTCCATACTCAACCCTCCAAACAGCCTTACCTATATCTTACTAAAAATGGGCTTATCTAGCCCATGTATTCAAACAGTTCTCTGTTTCTCGTGCTGCAGGTGACAATAGCCTTCAGGCAATCGCTGTTGTAGTATGTCCTGCGAATCTGATCCTTGGAAAGGTCCTGCATGATCTGCCTGATCTCAGAAATATCATCGCTTCCAAGATAGTAATAGTAATTGCTGCCGTTTTCGCTGTCATCGACATTGCCCATGACGCGCATCTGCTTAGGATAGATGAACTCTATCTCGATGTCATCCTTGCTGTCGTTGATCAGAAACTGAACATCATCCGAACCAATAAAGATATGATCCTCATCCTTGACATCGCTGATGACCATTGTCTGGCTTGTCTGCTCATAGTCTTCTTCTTCAATGATGTTGATCTTGGTCAACGAATCGCCGAAAGATCCTGTACCGATTCCGCATACCAGCATACTGGCGAAGAACATCAGCAGCAATGCTTTATATTGCTGCTTATGGTTGAACACGAGATTGAATATCGCCAACAGCAGCATCGCCGCAAAGATGGTCGCTCCAAGCAGTACAACGGCAATCGAAGTGATGGCCATGCCTTTATGGAAGATGCAGAAGAAGATTCCGGCAATCGCAAACAGTACGGCAACGATGATAGGCAAGGCAAGCAGTATCAGGATGAACTTCATGATGATGCTGAAGATGACGGCCAATCCATCCAGAAAAGCCGAATGCGAATGCTTAGGGTCCCTGATGATTATCTTTGGTTCCTTGTCGGCAATAAGCTCCGATCTGTTCTCCTCTATCGGCTCTTCGACGCTTGGCTTCTCGGCATTGCTGTCAGTGATCACCACATAATAGTCAAGATATCTGATCTTGAAGATATGGAAGAAGACGATGACAGCCAATATCACAATGGCTGCCAACGCAACCGAAGAAAGCACAACAATCAGATAGTTTCTGGTGCCGGCATTCTTCACGACACTGAAAAGCCTATAGAGAAAGCTTTCGATGCCCGAATAGGCCAATGACCCTACAAGCACAAGCACCAGTCCTGTAAAGGCCATCTCGATGATTGTCTTGAGCTTGTCCTTGAAGCTCATATGCATAAACATCTTGCAGGTCTTGGCTATATAGGCCAGAAAGCCATCAAGATACTTCTTCACGGTATTGATGTCATTGGTGATGACGTTCTCTTCCTTGGCCTCTGTCTCATCCAATAGTCCATCGTCCATGATGTCATTGAGTTTGCAGTTTAAGATCTTGCAGATCTCGATGATCCTAGCCATATCGGGATAGCTGTCGCCCGATTCCCATTTGGATATGCTTTGTCTTGTTACGCCAAGCTGCTCAGCCAGCTGTTCCTGCGAAAGGTTGTTGGCTTTGCGCATCTTGGCAAGCTTGTCAGAAAATCTCATAGTTAGATACCTCCTTGACGCAATGCTATTCTTTCATATCAGTGCAGTTGCATCTACCGAATATCGCTATCTTTTTGCAATATTTCGGTTGCAATCACCTGATTTTTAGGCTTTTCAGATAAGTTTTCTGCTCATCAGTTATGCGATAGCTCTCTATTGCCTTCTGAATGGTCTTGTTATGAGCCCAGACATCAAGCCTTCTTTCTTCAAGATAAGGTATGGTCTCATCCCACTTTTTGGCCAAAGCTGTCGCATAATACCAGGCAATCATCATGTTGACGTAGTATTCATCAAGATGGATATCTGCTGGTATCTCAAGATATTCCTTCCTGAAATCACCATCAAGATAATGGCTCATCAGCATCTCTATCCCAAAGCGACAGGTATAGGTATCCTTAGACTTCGACCATTCTCTGATCTTGTCAATCAATCTGTCTTTGTTCTTGCGGAAAGCCTTAGGACTTAGGGTATCGCATACTGCCCAGTTATCGACATAAGGCAAGAACTTCTCTACTTCCTCAATTGCCTTATCATAATCGCCATATAGACTAAGAAGCGCTGAGTGCAGCATGTTCTCATCATAGTAGCGATGAGGAAGAACATTCAGAAAGGTATCCTTTTCTGGATCCTTCATAAGCTCCTTGGCGATCTTCCTGATATTCGGAACTCTGACGCCGATAAAGGATTCCTTGTCTACTCCAGGTGTCAATTTAGCCTGAAATGCAGCATAGTCCCTGTCTTCAAATTCTTTAAGTCTCTCTATAACGTTCATAGCTTTATCCAATATATCTGGTCGATGTTTCCTTCCTCGTCGACAATCTCCTTTTCCAGTACTCCGCCATTGTTGATGATGGATTTGGCCGAACCGATATTGTCCTTATTGCAGCACATCATGACATTGTCGATGCCAAGCTTCTTGCACTCATCAAGTGCCAAGGCAATCATCTTGGTGGCATAGCCCTTTCTTCTCTCGCTTGGCCTGATGCCATCTCCAATATGTCCTCCACCATTCATCAATGCTTCATTCAGATAGTGACGGATATTGACGGCGCCGACAAAGATATCTCTATCCTTGTCCAGCAGAAAGAAAGTCGAATCAGGCACAAGACCATTATCGGTTTCTTTATTGTCAAGATGCTCAAGGTAATAGTCGAAGTCATGGTAGTCGTTCTTGAAGATGGCCCATGGCGAATGATTGCCGCCATTTCTTTTCAGGTCATCTATCCATTCTTCCAGCATCTCCTTCAGCTGACGCTCATATGCCTTGCTCAGCTTGACAAGCTCAACGTTCATTCTCTTTCTCCCATTCCTTTCTGCTGATCATATATACATAGTCTTTCTCTTTATCGCTTTCATATTCCTTGATTCTCTTCATGCCGTTGGCATTTGCTGTCGAATATGATGGCACATTATCGACATTCATGTAGGAATACAGCTCATCAAATTCTGTATTTGTGAAAGCCCAATCCTTTACGGCCTTGCAGGCCTCCTTGGCATATCCCTTGCGCCAATAGCGCTTGTTTATGTGATAGCCTATTTCCGGCAAGGATTCGCCATCGATGTTCTGCATCGTCAAACCGCAGTCTCCAATGAATTCACCTGTCTTTTTCAGTTCGATTGCCCATAGTCCAAAGCCATAGCGTCTATAGTTGTCCATGCTCCAATCAAGCCAACGCTGCACGCCATCAAGATCATATGGCTTAGGATAGAAGCGCATCGTCTCTTCATCGGTCAATATTTCCTTCAGGTCGTCAAAGTCGGCTTGAGTATATTCTCTAAGCCTTAGTCTTTCAGTAATTATCTCCATATCTTCATCTTCCTTTCATATTGGTGCTATAGAAATGCATGACATGTCTTTCTATCATGTCCATGGCTTCCTCTTGCTTTGAAGGCATCCTGTCGCATAGCGATATCCACATCGAGATCGGCAGACAGAACTCTCCAGCCAGAACCTTCACATCTCCATCCTTGAATGTTCCTTCATCAATCAGGTATCTCATCATCTTCTCGCCATATTCCATCACATCGTCATAAGAATACTTCTGCTGCAGTTTCTTGATTGCGGGATTGCCGAACTGTTCAATTACCATCAGCCTTCTTATCTTCGCCATATTGGGATCATGAACGATATACATCACATGCCTCTTCACTTCCTTGGCCACATCATCTGGTTTCTTCAATAGACTGCCATCATGGAAATCCATCTTCACAAATATCGAACTGCTTTCATACTGTCTAGTCAGAAAATCAATCAGCGATGTGAAGATCTCTTCCTTGCTGCTGTAGTGGGTATATAATGATGCCTTCCTGATTCCTACCGCCTCAGCAATATCTGCCATGCTGGTGGCTTCATATCCCCTAACAGAGAATAGATCAAGCGATGCATCCAAGATGTCCTGTTTGGTATTTCTCTTGCTCATATGCTTCTGCCCTTATCTTTCACATCATAATTCTACTACCGTTCGGTAGTTTTTTACACAAACTATTCTTGCTTTCCTTTGCCATAAGAAATAAAATGTTTACATAAATGGGGGTAAAAACAATGAAGTTAAATGCGCCTACAAAGGTTGTGTTCTTTGTATCATTGGCTCTTGCTCTGTTGAGCTTGCTTGGCCAGTTTGGTGTTCTCAGTTTCCTTCCTGGATTCTGGCTTGCATTGGCTGCTTATGCTGTATTGGCATTGGCTTGCGTGCTGAAGAACCTATAAGAACAGTAAAGTGTGGTTTCCCACACTTTTTCTTTATCTTTCATCAAGCGGATATGTTCTATCTAACATTCCGTATTTGACGCCTGCCATCCGATTGTACGGCAGAAGCTCATGTCTCATATCGCCAATCAGTTCTTTGATGGCATCAAGATTATCCTTTGTATCGGTAACGCCTTCAATAAGCGGTGTCCTGATCACACAAGGGACATTGCTTTGCTTAAGAATATTTAGATTATCCAATATCGGTTTATTTGATACGCCTGTATATTTCCTATGCATATCATCATCCGCAAGCTTCATATCGAAATATATGAGGTTTGCCTTAGAGATGACTCTTTCAAACAGTTCATTATCGCAATATCCACAGGTCTCAATATTGATGTCGATACCATCAAGATATGACATCACTTCCAGCAAGAACTCTCCCTGCATCAAAGGTTCGCCTCCAGAGAATGTTACCCCGCTCAAGACCTTTCTGTTTCTCAATATCTTTTCTGCCAATTCCTTGGCTTCGTAGTCCTTGCCTGCAATGCTCAGACAATTGTTGGGACAGATATGCACACATCTATCGAAAGGCTTGCAGTCTTCATGGCTACAGCCTTTTCTGCATAACCCACAATCCTTACAGAGGTTCTTTTTGAACATCAGCTCTTTCTCTATGCTTTGGCCTTCAGGATTATGGCACCACACACATCTTAAAGGACAGCCCTTAATAAATACGGTCGTCACAAGCCCTGGTCCATCATGGACGCCAAATTCCTTTATATCAAAGATTCTGCCGATCATATTACGTATTCCTGTCTTGAGATGACCTGGTCCTGATAGGCCTTGTCAAGCTCAACGAAATAGGCGCTCCAGCCCCATACTCTCACTATCAGCAAAGGATACTTTTCTGGATGGATCTGGGCATCCTTCAAGGTATCGGCATTCACCGCATTAAGCTGCAATTGATGTCCGCCAAGCTCAATGAACTTCTTGACGAACAATCCGACGGTCTTGATGGCTTCTTCCCCTTCAAACAATGATGAATGGAATTCCAGAGTCAATGGTCCGCCATTGATGACCTTGCGCAGGTCCACCGAAGTCATGCTCAGAAGCAAAGAGAACGGATTGACGTCCGCAAACAGCGAAACAGAATAATTGGTGGATAAAGGCTCTCCCTTTCTTCTGCCATCAGGCGATGCTCCGATGCCTTCGGCATACCACAAGTAGTACATGGCACTGCCGGTACCGGCACGCCATATTCCCTTCTTGTCGTTTGGCCTGTTATTCAGATAATCACCAAAACAATCAACCACAAACTCAAGGTTTCTGTTTGACGTATCTTCATTATGTCCAAGCTTCTCGGTTTCATATCTTACGCTATGCAGTATCTCCTCATAGCCCACATAATCGTTGTCCACCGCTGCAATAAGATCTTCGGCCTTGATGTCCTTGAGCTCAAAGACATGCTTCTCTATGGCGGTCAAGCCATCGACGATCGTGGCGATGCCTACACCATGCATGCCATAGTTTATATATTTAGGTTTCCCATTTTCATAGTCCATCAATCCATCAAGCAATGGAGCACACACAAAATGCAAGCCCTTCACACGATTACATTCATAATCTATGTCCTTCTCCATCTGCCTTCTGATGCATTCCAGGAACTCTTCATAGCTTACACAGCTCAAAAGATCATTATGCAGACATTCATCCAATACCTTAGGGAAAGATAGTGCAGCGATATTGACGACATCTTCGCCGACATTAGGAATGATGAACTCCCAGCATGCCGCCACCACATATTCGATGGCATCCTCATATTCATAGCCAAGCTTCAGCAGTCCATCAATCACGATATCGTCATTGCTGTACTGTGGAAAGCCCAGTCCAACTCTTGTGAGCCTTGTTCCCAGACAGAAGATCTCATCAGGGGTGTTCTTATCGACACGGATATTGATCTTGGGATCGATGAGCTTAAGCTCTTCGCTGGCCAGAAGCGACATTCTGCTGACCTCATTGAAAAGATATGAGCCATCTTTGCATCTTCCCCCCAGCATCAGCGATTGGCCATTGTCGCCAGGCTGAACGCCAGGATAGATGTCGTTGTCCTTGTTCAGGGAAAGGAAAAACTCCACCAATAGCTCATAGGCCTCATCATTATCGATAACACCATCTTCAAGGTCTTTCTTGAGATATGGATAAAGATACTGATCGAATCTTCCTAACGATATCTGGTATGTCCCTTCTACCCACAAGCTGAAGTTGACGATCCTTAAACAAAGCAGAGCCTCATAGTATGATCCTGCAGGTTTTGCCGGAACATTATCCAGTGCTTTTTCTAGCTTTTCCAATCCTCTAGACTTTGCGTCATCATGATACTTCTTCACCAGCTTCAATATGGCATCGACACACCTATGGAAATGCTCATCGTGATCCTTGCATAGTTCAACAAGACCATATTTCAGTATCTTGCCGTAGTCAGGACATAGATTGGACTTGTATCCCGATTCATGGATATAGTGTTCCTTTCTCAGCTTATTCCATTCGTCTTCGGTATATATCTCTGGCGTATTCTTCACCGTCCTAACAAACGGTATTCTTTCCTCATCCAAAAAGAAAGGCTCCTCAAGAGACATCAGATATTCGAATCTCCTGGTCATTCTTTCTTTCTCATCAAGACCCAGTCTCCTGTATTCATCGGCTATCTCATCAGCCATGATTCTTCTTGAGGACTGTTTCTTTTCCAGAATGTAGTAACTGTATAGCTTATCGTTCATTAATTATCTCTACCCAATTCAAGATTGATTGTTGCAGCATTGATCGAACACCGGCGGTTCAATCAGAATTCATAATTTGATTATAATACATAAGCAGGATGCTTCCGCATCCTGCCTTGTTTTGCTTAACATCGCTTAAGTATATGGTGTTTAATTGATTGGCTCAAAATCTGCTGCCCCATGCTTGCACAATGGGCAGACATAGTCTTCAGGTAGTTCATCGCCTTCATAGACGTAACCGCACACCTTGCAGACATAACCTTTTTTGCCTTCAGTCTGTGGTTTTGGCTTGACGTTGTTCTGATAATAGGTATATGTCATCGTCTCTTTATCAGAAATCACACGAGCTTCAGCAACAGAACAGATGAACATTCCATGCGTATCGAGGTCAACGTACTGCTCAACCTTCAAAGACATGAAACTATTGATGTATTTTGGCAAGAAGGCAAGTCCGTTGTCCGAACGAAGCACTTCCCAATCAGCGAACTTATCGACCGTTCTGCCGCTCTTGAAACCGAATGATTCAAAGACAGAGAAAGGAGCATCTACGGACAGGCAGTTGACATTCATGATGCCGGTCTGCTTGATGATGTGATGCGAGTAGTTCTGCTTATTGATGCAGACGGCAATACGGTTCGGTGTATTGGTGACCTGAGAGACCGTATTGACAATCAAGCCATTATCTTTTTTGCCGTCATTTGAAGTAACGACATAAAGGCCATAGCCGATATTGAAGAGTGCCGTCATGTCGTTCTTATCGGCTGTATCGCCGTTCTGTGCAACATATTCTTTTGTCAATTCTTCAGCTAGACTATCAAGCTGTGCTTTGCTTTCATCATCCAATGCGGACATAATCTTTACTGTTGCATTGGTATAGGTGATATCCTTGCAGCCATCCAGCATCGCTTTCATCGTTTTTGCCGCCTGTGGTGCCCACGAACCATTTTCTATCAGTCCGATGGTTCTGTTCCTGAAGCCACGTTCAGTCAGATGATTGATGAATTCCTTCATGAACGGAAAGATATCTGCATTATAGGTGGTAGTTGCAAGCACGATCTTTCCATAACGGAAAGCGTCCTCTACAGCTCTTGCCATATCTGTACGAGCAAGGTCATTTACGACAACCTTAGGGCAGCCATTTGCTTTCAGCTTTTCTTCCAGCAATTCGACCGCTTTCTTCGTGTTTCCGTATACGGATGTATAGGCAATGACGATGCCCTCGCTCTCGACTTCGTAGCTGGACCAGATACTGTAAAGATTCAGATAATAGGTGAGATTCTCGTTCAGGATTGGGCCATGCAAAGGGCAGATCATCTGAATCTCTAGGGCAGATGCCTTTTTAAGCAGTGCCTGTACCTGTGCTCCATATTTGCCAACGATACCGAAATAGTACCGTCTGGCTTCATTTGCCCATTCTTCCTCGACATCAAGCGCACCGAATTTGCCGAATCCATCTGCAGAAAAGAGTACCTTGTCTTTGCTGTCGTAGGTCACAATAACCTCAGGCCAATGCACCATCGGTGCAGCTACAAAGGTCAGCACATGCTTGCCCAGAGAAAGCGTATCGTTTTCGCCGACGATGATTCTGCGGTCTTCAAAATCCGTTCCGAAGAAATTTTGCATCATTGTGAATGCCTTCATGGAAGAAACAATGGTCGCTCCGGAATAGGTATTCATGAATGAAACGATATTGGCAGAATGATCTGGCTCCATATGCTGAACAATCAGATAATCCGGCTTTCTGTCACCTAGAACCTTTGCAAGATTGTCGAGCCATTCATGAGTGAACTTTCTGTCAACCGTATCCATAACGGCAATCTTTTCATCAATAATGACATATGAGTTATATGCCATCCCGTTAGGGACAACATATTGGCCTTCAAACAGATCAACCTGATGGTCATTCACGCCAACATATTTGATATCATTGGTAACTGCAATATTCATATCTAAGCCTCCATAATTTGTAGTGACCTGTTTTTGCTGCTTAACTGAATGCATCAGTTCGAGCTGGTGCTCCTCGCTCAAGAAACCTAATGTTTTCAGATAAACAGGTTATCTTTTAGAGTCACTTTGTCGCTGTGTCATTAAACACAGCTGTTGCATGGTTATTATATCTTAGAAAGCAAAATCTTTCCTTTAATATGCTCAGATTGCGTTTGTGTCTTTGCCATATGCCTATATGCATGGGCAAAAGAAAGAACAGATTGCTCTGTTCTTTATTGTGCTTAATCACACTTCTTGATTAGATTCTTAAGACTATCTATCTCGAAGTAATTGTTTTTCAATTCATCCATTATGAATTTCGTTTCATCTTTGTTCTTTGGAAGATTTGTCTTTCCATATATCATCAATATTTTTATGATGTTTTTTTCACTGTTGATATATATGACACATCTGTTCCCAGAACTCTTTGTCGATTCATTTGTCTGTGCAATCTTGAAATCATATTTTGCGAGATACTCACCATTATCATATTTCAATTCATCAATCTGCGATGAAAACTGTGTCGTGTTGTTTTCCATCCGTAAACGCATCAGATCTTGAATGATAGATCTTTCCGTAAACTCCCATTGTTTGCCCTTATAATTCTTCTTAAAGTCTTTCAAATAATGTCTTTCTGAGAAATTCGTAAATGTCACAGAGAATAATTCGTTATTCTTAGCTAATTGGTGTGTCAACATGTTCAGGGTCTTCTTGCAAAATCAATTCGTATGGGATAATTTCGTCTTTTCTGCATGCCATCCAAGGCTTTTGATGGTGGGTGTAATTCACGATTTGCTCTGTGTCGACTATTCGCCATTTTTCACAGATATCATCTATTTCTTCCATCTCTTCTTTTGACAACAGATCATATGAATTGTTGAACGTTGCAGACTTTATAGAAATCATATTTGCCCCGCCTGACAAGCATTCGATTCGGATTTCTCCGGATTCGCACATATCTTCAGTCAAATCTAGAAAAGGATCAGCCAATGGACCATAATCTTTGCATCTATACAAGACTCCCGACATCGATTCCAAGTTATTGTAGAAGTGTCTGAAGTCAGCAAAATACAGTAGTTTGGCAAGCTTTGTTTTAGGCACTCCATTCTTCTTGAATTTTGAAAGAATGTATAGATACATCTGTTTAAACTTCTCGATATTCTGAACACCATAGAAAAACTCTTCTACTGGAACACCATATATATTCGCCAGATCCTCCAATTGTTTAGTAGTAACTTGATTCTCGTTTTTCTCTATCTTTATATAAGTTTGTCTTGTGATGTTAAGCTTGTCAGCGATTTCTTGCTGCGTATATCCAAACTTCTTACGGAGACTAGCTATATTGTAATTAACATTCATACTTTCAAAACTCCTTTCATGTATAATAATTTTAACATATATATGTCAAATAATATATACATGCATCAAATGTGTTCTTTGCCATATTTGCATAGCAGGCTATAAAGGAAACTACAAGATAACACATGATCAGAACAAACAGTCAGGCTATCGAAGCCTTGTCCATGAATACTGTCAGTTCAAGCGATCGCAACAAAACAATAGGCTCGTCTAGTCAAAACTAAGGCGAGCCTATTCGTTTATCGGATAATTCTTAGCAATGGTATTCTTCGATGAAATCATCATCTTCATCATAATCGTCATCGTAATCTTCCAGCATTGTGTTGACCACATAATTCTCTAACTGATCTCTAGTCCAGCCGAATACTTCCTTTTTCAGACTATTGAATCTTTCTTCACGTTCCTTGGCTTTTCTTTCCTGTTCCTTTTCAAATTCATAGACTTCTTCATCAAACCCTTTCACTTCATCAGGAAAGACCGCAAAGTACAAAGCAACCATGTGTTTGCATGCTTTATATTTTCCTTCGGCAAATGGACGATTGCATTTAGATGCTCTGGGCTTATCTAAATTAATCGTCACTTTGTACTGATCTTTTTGATTATCTGACTTTACTGTTCCTTCGTATTCAGAATCGCTTATCTTTTTCCAAGAAACAACGTTTCTGTTCTTGTAGTACCAATAACAGCGCTAAAAAGATCTGCCGCTGGCACTGCCATAGAACCTCTCACGAAATTCAGCTTCATCCATAATCGCTTATACTTATTGTTATATTCCCTTCATCATACAGCCAACAAGCAGCACGATGAATGCCGAAAAGGCCAGCCAGAACGAAGGCAAAAGGTCGATGACCTTCAGCTCGCTAAGCAGAGCCAATACGCCCAGAATAAGGGCAAAATAGAACACAGCCTGTGTAGGTGCACTTAATATCATGATGTTCTCCTTATACTCCTCTATTCTACCATGGACATCTATAGATGATAGAATTGAGATATGAAGTCACGTATCGAGACATACAAGTATCCAAACAATGAAATCCAGAAGGTCCAGGTCGTAAATCTAGAAAGCTTTGATGAGCTTGATTTCTTCAGGCCTTCATACAATCCTCTATCGTTCACCAGACTTTGCAATCTCTATCATGACTACATCATGCCTAAATATGCATTGGTCTTTGGCAAGATTGTGCTCTTCAGGATACCAGAAGACATAGATGTGCCATTCCCAGAAGATGACCAAGAATATGGCAAGGTATACTCCAAACTGACAAGGGCTGTCATTGCCTTCAATAGACATGCCAAATATAAAGACAATGAAGTAGTCTTCGACGATGACGCAGTCCGCGATTTCTATAACGAGCTTAAGGAAAGAGGCTGTCTGGATATCGCCTATGGCAAACGTTCAAATATTTCCTTCTTGCCGGTTGGCGATGGCTTCGGCTTCCTTAGCGAATGCAAAAAGGAATCAAAGCTCAAGGTCAATTCCTCATTCTTCGTCATGGACAGGCTCGATTGCGGATCGATATATGATTGTGTATCTACGCCTCTTGGCTTATGCCTTAAGGATGGCAAGATCATCAATCCTCCACTATTCAATCGTGAAGCACTGTTGGTAGACAACAATAATGCAATCTCAATCAGAAAGCTTGATATCAATGATGTAACAATCCATATCGATGATATCGAATATAAAGACAAGGCCAACTGCAGAATCCTATCTAGACCTCTTCACAAAAAGACGCCATCAGATGGCTATGACATCATCATTGTCGGAAGCGACATCATATCCATCAAGAAAGGCGGAAGCACCATACCTTCTTCTGGCTTTGCGATACATGTGCAAGATATGCCAAACATCAGAAATCCGCATGTAACCTACAGTGGGCTAGAAGGATACAGTTTCGCAATACAGGTCGGCAATAGCGCCATCATCGATGGCATAAAGACCGAAAGGTTCATCTCTGGCTTCTACAACTTCCTTAGGCCATGGACCATATCCTATCCTCCGACCTTCTATCCTCTTAACTACATAAAGGATAGAGCTCCAAGAATCGTCTTAGGATCAGACGCTGATGAAAGACCTGTACTCCTTTGGCTTGAAGGACAGCCTAAGTTTGGCTATGTTCCAGGAAGAGACAGCTGTGGAGCATCATTGAGCGAAACAGCAGATATCTGCCAGAAACTTGGCATAAGAAATGCTGTCCATCTTGATGGCGGCGGATCTGCACAGATCATCATCAACAACGATAGACAGCTAATGGTATCAGACCGCAATCCTGATGATCTCTCTGAGCAGGAAAGGGCCGTATCCATGGGTCTATTCATAAAATAAGCAGGATTCAATCCTGCTTTTCGTTTCTTTTTCCTGTAAGGATAAATTCAATCAATTCTTCTACATCATCGAAATCATCATAATCTCCCATAATGCCGTCGCGATGATATACGATTCCCTTTCTTTCGTTCTCCTCAAGACAATCAAGCAACTTCTCTATTCCAAATCTTCTCGCAAATTCCGTAAATCCATAAGGCTTAATCTTGGAAAGCATTTTCTTCCTGCAATCAGCTTCACAAAGGAAACAATGATCTATGCCCTTCTCCATAGAGCAACCGCGGTTTTCGCAGCTATCTCTATCAGGACAATTATCGGAATTGCAGCCTCCGCATTTCTTGCTTTCCAAGCATAGACAGCACGCAAGACCGCATCTCGCTATTCCAAGTTCTCTTCTCATCTTTCCTCCGCAGCAATCGCATCAAGCACATTGCGTTCGATATACTCTACTCTATCAAGGACCAGCGGCTTGAAATAGCCTGTGACGCTTATCACCGCATTCTCTTTTCGGTTGACATATATGACATTGCCGCCATCACCGATTGCGGCTATCACATCATCATTTCTGTGTGGCAGCCACCATAGATATCCATAATCCTGATTACCATATTCTTCGCCTAGACTGACATATGATCTTGTCATCTCGGCTATCCATTCCTCGCTGACGATTCTGTTTCCGTTAAATGTTCCATTATGCAGCACCATCAGTCCAAGCTGGGCCATTTCATAGGCGCTCAAAGACAGTCCCCATCCCGCCGTAGGCATGTCAGATGGATCCGCAAACCATACCTTACCGTGATCGCCCTTGTTCATAAGATATGCGAACTGATCTTCTTTGCATGTACAATTCGCCTTTTCTCTTGGTTCAATCCCTAGTGGCTTGAACAGATATTCGTTCGCAAATTCCAATACATTCATACCTGAAGCAGCTCTAATGATTCCCAAAAGAATCTGTACGCCAAGGGTATGATATCTGAATTCATTGCTTATGCCGTTTCTGCCACCCAAAATATCCAAGGCCGCATATGACCAGTCATTGCTGGTACATATCTTTGTCCAAGGTTCACCTTTTCTCTTATATGGCGCAGTCATCGTCAAGAGATGCTTGATCGTGACATCATAGATGGTCTTTTCGCCTCTTTTGACCTGATAGATATCTGGTCCAAAATAATCCATCACCTTATCATTGACGCTCTTGATCATGCCCTTATCGATAGCGATGCCAACTAGTATCGAGGTGATCGATTTTGTTACCGACATGACGTTCATTGTATCTTCTCTATCGAAATCATATCGATAGTCTTCAATCAGAAGTTTGTCATCCTTATAGGCCACGATCTGCGTAATGTTGATGTCGTTCTTGCTGGAATAGTTGTTTAGTATTTTCATGCTGCAATTATCATATGATTTAAAATTATATTCAAGATTTATCTTTAAACTTCTTTTGCAATCATCGTTTCATTCACAAATATCAATTCATCTTAAATACAAAAACGAAAAATATGCCACAAGCCCATAATAAAAGGGGCTGTATCGAAATCTACTAGTAAACGGCAGAACGTTACATCCCCTTTCTTATATCTATAGTATTTCTAGAAATTCATATAATTTTGTTACTCTAGTTATGAATTCAAATATTGCAAGAATAAGCCCGGCTATTGCTAGTTTTTTTCCTTTCTCGCGCTCATCTTTAGTTTTTCCCAAGCCGATGGAAGATAACACGATTGCTAGAATAGAATTAATTCCCAATAAATCTATGAACAAGCTAACTAAAGCAATAACGAACCCAGCTATTGCAAAGCCGTTAGTTTTTTCTTTATTGCTATCATGTTCTACATTGTCATCACTATATATTGGTTTACCACATTTATTGCAATACTTTGCACCCTCTGGGATTTCTTCACCACAATAGATGCAATATTTCTTTTGATTATTATCAAATATTTCTAAGTTTTCCATTATTCATCCAAGTGATCTACTGCATATTGTGCTTCTTCTGCAGTGAATCCTTCTCCATACGAAGAAACCAATTGATCATATATAGCATTTTTCGACATGCTTAAGGAATCTTGATATACCTTTGCTTTTGCCAAAGCATTTGCATTCCAATCGGCTTCAATATTATCGATTGCATACTGTGCCTCGTCCGTAGTAAATTGTTCCCCAAATTCAGATATCAATTGCTCATATATACCTTGCTTAGACATATGCATTGTATTAGAGTAAGACTCAGCTTTAGCTAGCGCATTTGCATTCCAATCGGCTTCAATATGTTCCATAGCCCATTCTGCTGCATCCACTGGGAAGTTTTCACCATATTCAGATGTCAACTGCTCGAATATTCCTTGTTTAGACATATGCATTGTTTTTGAATAACTTTCAGCTTTCTTCAATGCGTTCTTATATTCTTTGGAAGGCTCTACTCCTAAAGAATAAATTACTTTGATTTTATCTCCTTGATAAGCTTTTTCATTAGTTCCTACACTCTGACTAATAAACTCACCGTCTGCTACATCGTTTGAATATTCCTTTTCAATAGATATTTCAATTTTATTATCTTTGCCCCAATCGTAAATATCGTCGGACGTCATTGAACTAAAGTCTACCACTACAACTTCTACTTTAGGTTCACTTTCCTTCTTGCTTGATTCATTTACTGACGATGAAGTATTTCCACCATTATCTCCTCCACCCAATAAGCTGCCAAATATGCTTAACGACAATAATCCAACCAATATTTTCCACCAAAGATTATTCTTCTGTTTCTTTTGACAGTTTGGACAAAATTTAGCCTTTGATGGGATTTCCGTTTTGCAGTACTTGCAAATCTTTGTTTTATCTTTAGCCATGGTAAATCCTCCTTGATATATCTATATTTTACCGGTTTTTCCGGTATGTCTCAATATATCATCCATGCGAAAGATAACATTTTCTTAGGAGATTGTTATGGCTTTCAATAGAATCAGAAATCTTAGGGAAGATGCTGACCTAACTCAAAAAGATATATGCAAGGTTTTACATTGTTCACAACAAGTATATAGTGATTATGAACTTGGAAAACTTGATATTCCCACAGATGTACTTATAAAACTATCAAAATTCTATAATGTATCCACAGACTATTTGTTGAATCTCAAAGATACCAAATAGTCTTTTTTTACCAACCGTATTTATCGTATTGAGGATACAGAACGCTATCGTTATAATCAGAGCCACCTGGGAAGTTTGCGCTCTTCAATATGCCTGGAGTGATGCCCTTTTCTTGCAGCTTCTCAATCGCTACAGATGTCATGCTCCAAAGAAGAATATCGCAAGCCAAACCGCTTGCTGCAGCGAATTTCGCCTCAATACCTGGAACATCGATCATAGCTTCTGCTGCTGGTGCGCAATTGTCCATGGCGATATCAACCATTTCATACAGCTTCTTTCCGCTTGGGTGCACAGCATCTACTGCTGTTGTATATTCCATGGAAGTAAAGGCGATTACTTTGATGCCAAGCTTCTTGGCTTCATAGGCAAGATCGACAACAGGTTTTGTTCTGCCGGAAACCGATGAAACCATGATGATATCACCGGCTTTCATATCTGATGATTTGATTGCGTATTCCGCCATACCCCAAGGGTATTCGCTGCTGATACCGTCTCTTTTGCGGCCGTTCTTTTCAACATCCATTTTCCAGGCAAAGTGTCTATAGAATGTTGGACCACCGCCTCTATTGATGACATCCCATTCTATCCAATGGCATATTTGAGAAAGGTAGACATTGCCTCCATTAGCCACAGTATCGGCAATCATCTCTCCAGCCTTAATGATGTTTTCTCTTTGTGTTGTTCTTACCTTATGAATAAGTTCATCTACTGCTTCATTGTATCTATCTAGTAACATACCGTTCTCCTTCGTTCATATTAATTATATCTAGACCAGCCGCACCAAATGAAAAAATCTCCATAATCCTTATTTCAAGGAATCATGGAGATTTGTTTTGCCAATGGTGGAGTCGGAGGGATTCGAACCCTCGTCCTAGAATAACCTCACATTTGAACGTCTACAGTTTAGTTTAACTTTTGATAAGACAATGCCAGCGGCTTAAACTACCAGACATTGAATCGTTCTTTTCGGTTTTCGGATGGTGAGGAAAGAGACAAACTCACTTCACCTAGTTCGTGTTTACGACCAGACGATACGAACCTTTCGCCTGGAAGGGCCTAAAGCCTATGTCGGCTATTAGTTAGGCAAATGCTAATTCAGTGTTAGCGTTTAATTTAGTTTTGATGATAAGGTCATCACTCCACTGCAGTCCAAATCAGACTAGACCAGTCGAAACCAAAGTCGACCCCAGGAATTATATTTTATATATATTCCCTTTTGCTTGTCAATTGCACTTCTTGAAGCTGATGGTCCAAGGCTTGCCTACGGAAATCTTGTATGCTTCTGAGAAGTTGCCCTGGTTTATGGCAAGGGCCATATGATTGACAGAGTTCATATAGATGATAGGCTGTCCAACCGATACATCAGAGAATGAGCGGCCATAGATGACCTTGTTGGTATAGACGAGCTTGTTGCCGTTGTAGATGTTGACATCAGCTGCATCGCCAAACTCGAAGCCCAGCATCTTGAAGTCATCATATGTAACCGATGTCCACAATGATCCGAAAATGCCATCGAGGATATCGATCTGTCCGGTGACAGTGTCATCTCTAAGCACTGAACCATACATCTCCAGCATCTCGATCTTTTCGTTTCCTACCAGTGGTCCAACACCTTCAAAATCGATTATTCCAGAAGCAAGTCTAGCGCCGGTATAGGCATAGACATCTCTGCCATGGAATGTATATGACAATTCAGAATTCTTCAGTCTGTTTACGGCCTCATCGATCACTCTGACCTCATCGATGCCGATGAACTGATTGACATGAGAAAGCGTACCATTGTTAGGAGTGACGATATACTGGTTGGAGATCGTCTTGGCGACAACCGAGAGTCGCTTTGATCCAACGCCAGGATCGACTACCGAAACAAATACCGTTCCCTCAGGCCAATAGCTGATAGCCTGGAAGAGACGATAGGAACCTTCAAAGATATTGAAAGGCGTTATCTGATGAGTCAGATGACGGATGTCGAGTTCAGGGCTTACGCTGAAGGCAACACCTTCCATGGCACTTACGGCTGCATCGCCGAGTCCAAAATCAGATTGAAATACCAGAAACTTATTCATATGCAAACACCACCTTATATTCTTCTCCGTATCCGAAACCGTAATCTCGGCATACGTTGCCCATAACGATTGCTATGGCCATCTTGTTCAATTCATTATTGTAAACCATAACTTCGCCTTTTTCAGCCTTTCCGAAAGAATCGAAGTATGGAATCTTTTCATCATAGATCACTTCATCGTTTCTGTAGACGATGGTATGGACCCTATCTCCTGGCTTGAAGCCAGCTTCCTTGAACTGGGTCAATGGTATATTGGTCCAGGCATTGCCGAAGTTAGGATCCTTGATCTCAAACATTCCTTCTAGGCCTCTATCAGTGATCTTGGAGTCCAAGATTTCATGTCTGACGATCAATGATGGATCATATGTCGGGCCGACTTCCTCATAGCTGATGATGCCTGAGGCAAGCCTGGCAGCACAATAACCAAAGAGGTCTCTGCCATGGAATATCGATACATAGCCATTGTCTTCACGATGAAGCCTATTGATCGTTTCATCTATCTGTCTCACTTCTTCAATTCCGAAGTACTTGTCGACATGGCTTAAGGTTCCATTATCAGGAGTGACGATATAGTAGCCATTTTTTGTCTTGGCGACGCAGGCTCTTCTTGAGGTGCCGACACCTGGATCGACTACCGATACAAAGATTGTGCCTTTTGGCCAGAAATCGATGTATTGGTATAGCCTGTATGAAGCGCTCCAGGTCTCATACTGAGGGATTTCATGTGTTGCGGTTATTATCTCAATATCTTGATCAACGCTCTTCACAACGCCATACATGGCCGCTACAGCGCCTTCCTTATAGGTAAAGTCCGTCTGGAATACCAGCATCTTTTTCATTTCTGTTCCTCCATCAAAGCTAGATTCTCGATTGTTCGATAATAGATCTCAAACCAGTGCAGACAATCATCAAGATAGACAAATTCTCCATCGCAATGAGCCACGCTTGGCTTGTCTATGGTTATCGGTCCAAAGCTTACGCAATGCTTGAAGACCTTAGAATATGAGACGCCTCCTGAGATGATCGGTCTGCTTTCATCGCCAGTCAGTCCACGATATGTCTTCAGCATCACCTTCACATACGGATCATCCTCGCTGCACTCTGTAGGATCATCGTTGTAGTCAAGGGATACATCAAGATCGCTTGCCTTGGACAACCTTGAAGTGAGCTCTTTGGCATTATCTTTAAAGGGATAGCGGCAATCAACCTGGCCGAATACCTTGCCATCATTTATCTTGAATACGCCCAGATTGACGCTTAGGCATTCATATGGATCTTCCGATACATAGCTTTCAAATCCTCTTCCGTAATGGTCGCCATATGTCTTATAGAGATTCTTGCACATAGCATCATCATATAATTCAGCCATAAGCTTAAGCAAATCGTTTGTGGCGCTATGACCAAGGAATGGCGTAGAAGCATGAGCTGCCCTTCCCTTGATCGTTATATCTATCATATCGTCGACAAGCTCTGGCTTGCCATCGATATTGTTTTCTGCGATATACTTCTTTACCCTATCGATATCGTTTGCCTTAATTCTGCACTTAGCAATAGGCGAGATGATGTTGCATTGGCTTCCGGCCTCAAGCGATTTAATGATGCCTTTGTATTCACCCCTTATGGTCCACATGATGGCGCCCTTTTCGCCGATGCCCATCGGAAAGAAGCCATCAGGGGTAAACGCAAAATCAGGATATCCGGCAACAGAGACATAATGCTTCATATCTTCCATGGTTCTTTCTTCATCCATGCCCAGAACGATGCGCATCTCTCTGTTTAGCTTTGGATATCTTTCCTTCAGCATCTTCAAGGACAGATAGGTCAGAAACATCGGAACCTTCATATCGCTGGTGCCGCGTCCAAACAGTTTGCCATCTTCGATGCGGATATTGAAGTCCTCATCTTTGGCAGCCACCACATCCAGATGCGAAGCTATATCGATTCTTTCCTTGCCTTCACCATAGGAGAAAGACAAGGCATGCCCATCATATTCCCTTACATTGAAGCCGTCTCTGATTGCGAGATCTCTCATATATTCAAAAGCCTTATGGACATTAAGACCATAAGGCATTCTTTCATCTGCAGTATTCTGATCATAGACTGAATGTATCTTAAGCAATCCAGTCAGATCATCCAATGATTCGTCAAATATTCTCTTGAAATCTATTTTATCCATGGCGCCCATACCTCATATTGCGGTTTATATATAAATTTTAATACAATTACCGCAATTAGGCATAGCGTCAAAACATAAACCAGATACTTCAGCTTCTTGTCGCCATCGGTATCTTCATGTTCACAATAGTAGGTCTTGTCCTTGTTCTTGCCGAAGCCTCTAAGATCCATCGCATTGGCAATGTTTCCGACTCTGTCGAAAGAGGTTATGATCAACGGAACCAGGATGAGGACATACTGCTTGAGTCTCTTGAATACCGAAGTTTTTCTGGAATCAAGCTCCAGACCTCTTGTCTGCATAGAGATCTTGATGTTGGTGAAGTCTCTGGTGATGTCAGGAATATACCTGAAAGCCAAAGAGATGATCATGCAGACCTTGTATGGCACCTTGATGGAATGCAGACCAGCTGCCAGTTCACTAGGCGTAATGCACTGGATGAAGGTCAAGGAGAGCAGGAATGTTCCCATGAACTTCACAAGCCTTACCATGAAGTACCACAGCGTTTCAGCTGTAACGATGTAGTAATCGGTGAACTTGAACAGCACTGTCGATCCGCCTACTACCGATAGGCCATAATCTGGCGATATCAGATAGGTAAGAAGCAGATTGAAGAGATTCATCAGGATGACAAAGATGATGATTGCCGAATTCTTCTTCTTGTCAGGCTTGATGGAGATCAAGGTAAAGATCGAAAGCACAAAGATCGGAAAGATGATCCTGATGTCCCAGGTAAAGGTCAAAAGGAAGATCAGCAAGAAGAACAGTCTGACTTTCGTCTTTCCGGTAAGCTTGTCTAGAAAAGTATTTCCAGGGGTCAGAGTGATAAACAATTTCTCATCCATTTTCTCTTTCCTCCGTTTCTCTAGAAATGAAGTAGTGAATGAACTTCTCAGGATCGATGCCGCATTGCTGGGCCAAGGTCACGAGCGATGTCTTCTTCAGATTAGCTTTCTTGATGATGTCATCATCTGAAAGGATTCTATATACCGCATCATCGCCGATGAGCTCGCCATCCGCAAAGACAATCGCTCTTTCTGTATACTCGATCGCAAGATGCATATCATGGGTCACAAACAGGATGGTGATGTTGTAGTTCTCGTTGAGGTCAACGATGAACTTCATGATTTCCGTATAGTGGTTGTAGTCCTGTCCAGCTGTCGGTTCATCAAGGATGATGATGTCAGGCTGCAGAGCCAGGATGGAAGCAATGGTTACACGCTTCTTCTGGCCATAGCTCAATACGGAGATTGGCCAATTGCGCATCGAATATAAACCCGTCATCTTCAATGTCTCTTCGACACGCTGATTGATCAGCTCTTCATCAAAATTGTTCAGCTTCAAGGCCAGTTCGATCTCATCTCTGATCATGTCCTTTACCAGCATCTGGTTAGGGTTCTGCATGACATAGCCGATATGCTTGCCAAGTTCCTTGATCGACAACTCCAGATAGTTGCTGCCATGGAAGAGCACTTCGCCTTCGCTAGGCCTGATGATGCCGCATAATAGCTTTGCCAAAGTTGATTTGCCGGCGCCATTCTTGCCGACAACCGATATTCTTTCGCCCTTATGGATATCGAAACTGATATTCTTCAAGGCAGCGAAATCGCCATACTTGAAGGTTACATTCTTTATCTCGATGAGCTTCTCGCTCTTTGCTTCGCTTTCTTTCACTTTCGAGCTCTCAAAGTCCTTCTTCAGAGCTTTCTTGTATTTGGCGAAATCAAGATCATCTATTGAATCTAGATCATCGCTTTCATCAAAGACGATGCCGGCATTCTTGAGTGCTGAAATATACAGAGGCTCTCTGATGCCGTTCTGCTTAAGGACATCAGATCTAAGAAGCTCATTAGGTGTCGTATCCATCAGGATTCTTCCATCATTCATCAGGATGATCCTATCGACATTGCGATACAATACATCCTCAAGACGATGTTCAATGATGATGATGGTCTTCTTCTTTTCCTTATGGACCTTGTCGATCAGATCGACGGCATTCATGCCCATGGTTGGATCTAGGGCAGCCAATGGCTCATCAAAAAGCAGAATCTCGACATCATTATGCATGATGCCTGCTAAAGCGACCTTCTGCTTCTGGCCACCAGAAATATTGTATGGAACAGACATAAGAAAATCTTCCATTCCGACTACAGTCGCTGATTCCTTTACCTTCTCTAGCATTATTGGGCGTGGCGTCATATCGTTTTCCAATGAGAAGGCAATATCTTCACCGACAGACAGGCCGACGAACTGGGCGTCGGTATCCTGCTGGACGGTACCTACATGTTCAGATATCTTGAAGATCGAAGCTTCGCTAGTCTCCATGCCACAGACCTTGCATGAACCCTTAATCTCTCCTTCATAAGAAAAAGGTATCAATCCGTTAATGCAGCTTCCCAAGGTAGTCTTTCCGCTACCGCTTGGGCCGAGGATCAATACCTTTTCGCCTTTTTCTATAGTTAGATTAATGTCATGCAATGTGAATTCGTTCTGTGATTTGTAGCGGAAGCTGAAATCTTTGAATTCAATTGCTGCCGTCACAACTATTCTTTGCTCAGATTAGTGCCACGCTTGTTTCTCTTAGCCAATGCATAAAGTACTGGAAGACCAACAACGATAAGTACTGAAGCATCAGAGAGGATAGCTGCATAAGCCTGAACCCAAGTGATTGTGAGTTCGCTTGAATACCATAAGTAAGTAAGGAATGGAGTAACCAGACCAAAGCCGATTGCGCAACCAGCGATGCAGCATAATGCATAGATGATGCCATCCTTAACTGAAAGCTTGCCATCGTTTACGTTTGCTCCGAACAATCCGAACAGACCTGCGAAGTAGCCAGCTACGAAGTTGCCAAGTGACCAGTCAAACCAGAATCCCCAACCACCGATAAGGTCAGCGATGCAGTTTCCTAAACCTGCACATAAACCAGCTGGAAGTGGGCCAAACAATGCGCCAACGATTGCTGGAATAACGTAAGCAGATGTGAGTGATGTGTTAGTAGTAACCTTGATGCCGCCATAGTTCATCAATACACCGAACAGTGCAGAACCGATAGCTACACCAACGATTGTCTTGGTATTCCAAGTACCAAGAAGCTTCTTAGCCAATGTGTTTTTCATTTCTTTCTCCCCTTTTTCTTTCTGTCCATAAAATATGAAAACCCATCATTACGATGGGTCAATATCATATTGTTCCATCGTTCAAGCTTTAGCACCTTCATGATATAGGTTGCTGTGCGATCAATGAGCTTGTCTCTCCCGCACTCTTTATGGACATTGATATTCTACCATTGATGAAATGCCACTTCAATAACTTTTTTCATGAAAACGATTTCAGATTTTCTTTTTTTTACAGTATTCTTCCATAGAAAAGAAACGCCCATCAAGGATAATTGATGGGCGATATTCTAGATGTTCTTGCGCTTATCCAGACGCGAGGAAATCTTGTTTCCTGCATACTGGAACAGCTGTACCAGCAATACGATGATGACAACCGTCACAATCATGATGTCGGTCTGGTAGCGATAGTAGCCATATCTTATGGCGATATCGCCAAGTCCTCCACCTCCGACGGCACCAGCCATGGCAGAATAGCCTACGATGGTGCCTAGGCAGATTGTTGCGCCATTGATGAGCGATGGCCTAGCCTCGCTGAGCAGCACCTTGGTGATTATCTCGAAGTTGGAAGCACCCATTGCTTGAGCTGCCTCGATGACGCCTTTATCGACTTCCTTAAGGCTTGATTCCGCCATGCGTCCAATGAATGGAATGGCCGATACGGTAAGCGGAACGATTGTTGCAGCTGTACCATATGACTTGCCGACCAATAGACGAGTGAATGGAATTATGAGGATCAGCAATATGATGAATGGAATGCTTCGTCCGATATTCACAATGATATCAAGCACTCTATACAGCGTCTTGTTTGGCTTGATGCCATCCTTGTCTGACATATATAGCGCCACACCAAGAGGCAAACCAAACAGGTAACCGAATAAGGTCGAACAGAATACCATCAGCAGTGTCTCACCGATTCCGGTGATGATCATCTGGATTGTCGTGCTATTCCACATAGTCGTTCACCTCCTCGATCACTATCGACTCTCTTTCCCTTAGATACTTCAGCATCTTTTCCGAAAGCTTCTCGTCATCCGGAAGCTGAATGATCATCTGGCCTCTTGACTTGCCGCCGATGGAAGAGATGTTGGATTCGAGTATATTGACCGGGGTCTTGAATTCAAGGATAAGATTGCCGATGACAGGCTCTGAGGTATTCGATTCCTCAAAGGCCACTCTGACAAGTTTTCCGTCAGTCATGTTCCTAACCTGATTGCTGGAATTGAAGATCAGACGGCGAGCTGCATTGGTCTTTGGATGCCTGAAAAGTTCCTCAACGGTATTCTCTTCCACAAGCTTACCGTATTCCAGAACCACGCATCTTGAGCATATCTCCTGGATGACAGCCATCTCATGGGTTATCAGCACAACCGTGATGCCGTATTTCTCATTGATTTCCTTGATGAGCTTCAGGATCGACTTGGTCGTTTCTGGATCAAGGGCCGAAGTAGCCTCATCGCAAAGCAGTATCTCAGGTTCAGAAGCCAATACACGGGCAATCGCCACACGCTGCTTCTGTCCACCAGACAGCTGACTCGGATAAGCCTTGGCCTTCTCTTCTAGACCTACGACCTTCAGATATTCAATTGCCTTCTTTCTGGCCTCAGCCTTGCTGATGCCAGCTATCTCCATTGGGAAGCAGACATTATCCAGCACATTTCTCTGCATAAGCAGATTGAAGGACTGGAAGATCATGCCGATCTTTCTTCTCTTCAGACGAAGCTGTTGTTCGCTTAGTTCCTGCAGGTTATCGCCATCAATGATGACGGTTCCGCTGCTTGGCTTCTCGAGAAGATTCAGGCATCTGATCAACGTAGACTTGCCGGCACCAGATAGACCGATGATGCCGAATATCTCACCCTTCTCGACTTCAAAGGAGACGTCATCCAGAGCCTGTACGCTTCCATCACGAATCTCAAAGACTTTCGATAGATTTGAAACAGAGATGCTATTCATCATTATTCAGTGAATGGAACCACTGCTCCTTCATATGTACTGTTGATGAAATCAACTATTTCCTTGGAATTCAATACTTCAACCAAAGCCTTGATGCCTTCGTTGTTTTCGTTTCCTTCAGTTACAGCCACAACATTCACATAGGTCTTGGCAGCTGATGAATCAGACTTTTCATAAGCAATTGCATCTTTCGATACATTAAGTCCTGCAGCAAGCGCATAGTTGCCATTGAGAATAACAAGTGCAGCATCATCCTTTGATCTTGCGATCTGTGCAGCTTCCATCTCGATGATGTCAACCTTCACATTGTATGAAACGATATCATTTACAGTTACGACTGTATCAGCGCCTACGCCATCGGGAAGTTTAATGATGCCGTTGTCCTGCAGAAGCAGCAATGCTCTAGTCTCGTTTGTGCCATCGTTTGGAACGATGATGTCATCGCCATCAGCCAAATCAGCCAAAGCTGCCTTAGCGCCTGGATAGATGCCGAATGGTTCATAGTGAACCTTGCCTACGACAACCTGCTTGGTGCCTTTTTCATCATTGTAGTTGTTCAGATATGGAACATGCGCAAAATAGTTTGCGGTTATTTCGCCAGATTCAACAACCTCGATTGGCTGAACATAATCTTCATATTCGACAATCTCAAGTTCCCAGCCCTTAGCTGCCAGCAGGTCCTTAGCCTTAGCCAGAATCTCCGCATGTGGAGTTGGTGAACATGCCACAGAAATCTTCTTTCCCGCATCTTCGTTGCCTTTGTTGCCGCAAGCGCATAAGCTTAAGACAACAGCCAGAGTGATTAATAATGTAACGATCTTTTTCATTTTCTTCTTCTCCTTCCGTACATTATTGACATGTGACATCCTTAAGAGTCCACCTAAACAAAAAAGTCATCCATAAGGACGACTTTAATTATCGTGTTACCACCTTAATTCGTGCATTGCTGCACCTCTATCAGATACCGACATATCCTAGCACTATAACGTGTGCATTACGTCCATCCCTAATTCTCGAGACAGCGGCTCCAAGACCATGTTCATCCGCTCTTCAACATCCCCTTTCACCACCCGGAGATTCTCTACGCTCTTCAAGCGAACTACTCTTCTTTTCCAAGCCTTTTCTATATTCTAATACACGAAATATTGAATGTAAATAGTTTCTTTACATGTAAATATTTTCATTTCTATGATACATATATCTCTTCAAAGATGTCTGAAGCCGTCTTTACAATGAAGGCGCAGCGCTTTTCAGGATCATGATACTTTGGCTTGATGACAAGGCAATCATAGCTGCCAAGCCTTTCAATGAAAGTCTCATTCATCTTTCTGACCATATCCTGCATCTTCTCGCTTTGATGGGCATGGCCATTGCTGAAAAGATAGCCCAGAGCCATTGCACAGGCACTCATGCATCCGCACACATGTCCGCCATACATTCCACCCGAGAAAGCGCTGGATGATTTGAAGATGCTCTCCGGCATATTGAGATGATAGTATTCATCTATGCCTCTAAGCATCGATTCTGAACATGAATAGTCCATATCTTTCTGATAATACTTGAGTGTCACATCAGCCAATCTCATAACTACCCCCAATAATCGGTAAGATTTCCATCTTCACCATAATATGAATCCATAAGCATCACATAGAACCACTCTTTGCCGCTCAAGATATCGGCATACGAATATGCCTCTACATTGAGATCGCCAAACCAATAGTCCTCAGCAACATAGATATTCTCGCCATCATCACCGATGATGATGCCGATATGCCCATTGAAGCCAATCAGGTCACCGACCTTGATCTCTTCAATATCGACATTGCGCAGAAACTTCTTCTCTCCCAGATCGGTAAAATCAAGGACTTCGGTAGGACCAGCTCCAATATCGCCGCAATTATAGCCGCCATTGAGCAAGGCCCATGACACAAAGCCGCTGCAGTCCAAACCGTTAGGTGCATAGTATCCGCCGCTCTCCAGCAATTTGCATCCCCAGCAGGCTGGACCATTAGTGTGCTTAGATATCTCATCATACTTGGCTTCACTCAGATAGAGACCAGTATGGTAGTATCTTCCTTCGCCATCAATCTTATAGTTTGAGCTAAGCCTGCCATTCTCATAATAGTAATTGAGCCGATATGGCAAAGACAAAGTAAGAAAGCGGGCTGCTTCCACAACTCCAGCTCTGGTATGGTAACCAGCTTTCTCAATCTTTGATGCCATAATCTCATCCAGCAAGAGATTGTCTTCTACACTATATATGCCGCATGTCAAGAATGGCTTATCGTTATCTACAGCTGGCTTGATGAAGAGATTGCTTACGACCACATCATAATGATTGCATTCATCGATGATGATTCTTGTTTTTCCATTTCCTAAACCGAAGAGTCTGTTTCCGATGATGTTTGCAATCTTGTCATCTTCGCTTTTGCCGCCATATGAAAAGGCTATGGATTCCCCTTCATAGAGATATATCGTATCATGTTGCTCCATGACACAAGGTGTGAAGACCTCTTTCTTTTCTTCTGGTTCCTTGTTTCCGTTTGTGTTTGCGGATATCGCCACAACAAGCACAATCGCAAAGAACAGATACCAGCCATAACGCTTCATGTATAAATTATATGATACTTTGGGTGAAGACTAGCTGAATAGATGCAAAAAGAAAGAGCCAGATATCTGGCTCCATAATCTTACATCTTGCTGTCTAATGACTTGCCTGTCTCGATATGCTCAAAGTTAGGCAGATAGTTCTTGAGTATCTTGACGACATCTTCTTTTGTTACATTCTCATTCTCGAAGACATTCTCAAGTTCCTCAAACAGCTTATCTATCTTATCTCTATCTGGAATATCTTTATCTACTATGACACCCAAAGAACTGAATCTATTCTCATCGATAGCTTCGCTTTCGGTATAGAATTCCTCATATGGCTTTTCGCCTGAAGTATCGGAGATAGAGAAATGCACAGGGTAGTCCAATGATGAATATCTCAGATCCTGAGCTTTTGTGATAGCCTCTTCATCGCTTGAACATTCTAGGACATTGTAGCCCTTGGCCTTCAGCAGCGCTCTGGCGATATCGTCGAATCTGGCTGTCTGCGAATCTTCCAATTTAGGGAAGAAGATCTCGCGATTGTTTCCCAGCATGCATGAAAGCATGCATATCTGTCCACTCTCTTCAGGAGAGACAAAATAGCGCTTGATGTCAGAAGGTGCACTTAATGGCTGCAGCTTGTCGATTCTGGCCAGGAAGCCCTGCGGAAGCGATCCGTTGGAGAAGGCCACATTGGCGAATCTGGCTGTCTTGATCGGGAATCTGTCGGAATATGAGAAGATGACATCTTCCATGATGCGCTTGCTGGCGCCCATGATGTTGACCGGATTTGCCGCCTTGTCGGTAGAGACGCAGAAGTATTCTTCTGGCGGATAATCTGCCAGCAGTTCAAGCAGCTTTCGGGCATTCAAGATGTTGTTTCTGATCAGAGCCTCAACCGAGAAGATATCCTTCTCGCTTCTTACATGCTTATGGGCTGAGAAGTTGGCTACGATATCGAAGCCGTTTCTATGCACAAACATCTTTCTGAACACTGCCGAAGAGAAGTCGATAGGATATGTCACATAATCTTCAGGCACATACATGCCTTTGGTCGAACGCAGGTCTCTGGTAAGTTCCGCAAGGGAATTCTCGTTGATATCCACCACAACAAGACTGGCTGGCCTAAACGGCAATATGGCACGAATGTATGATGAACCGATCGATCCGGCACCGCCGATGACCAGCACCTTCTTGCCTTCAATCTTTCTTGTCAGCTCTTCCTTATTGCTTTCGATATCGCAAAGAAACATGCTGCCATCTCTCTTTACGACTTCCTTATATATGAATCTATCCAGATCAAACATGTCCATTTCCTCAACTTTCAGATGTCTGTCATTATCTTTCTTTTTCATAAGTATTATAGCATCTTTTCGTATCATCCCATCCAATACAAAAGGCCGTAGCGCTTGGCTACGGCCTTGTCTGTTTTTGGGTTTGGACTAGAGTTCTTCCTCTTCGCCCATTTCCTCTTCTACAGCCTCGACATCCTTGCTGTCATCATCGAAGTCGTCAGAGTCATCATCAAACTCTCCCGTCACTTCGCTTGGAAGCTGTTCTTCTTCAATCAGAGACATAAGTTTCTCCTCTCTGATCTCATCAAGTTCAGCAGCACGAGCTGCAATCTTGGCAGTAGTTTCTCTTTCGAACTTAGAGCCGCTACCTGCAGGGATCAGCTTACCGATGATTACGTTCTCCTTGATGCCGAACAGATTATCGGTCTTGGCATTTACTGCAGCATCGGTAAGAACCTTGGTGGTTTCCTGGAATGATGCAGCTGACAGGAACGAATCTGTCTCAACAGAAGATTTCGAGATACCCAGCAGCAATGGACCGAACTTGGCAGGATTCTTTCCGTCAAGAAGCAGACTGTTGTTCAGATCAGTGAGCTTTCTTAATGAAATCGTCTGGCCAGCGCACAGTTCAGAGTCGCCTGGTTCAATGATGATAACCTTCTTCAGCATCTGACGGATGATCGTCTCGACGTGCTTGTCAGAGATATCGATACCGGTAACGGCATAGACCTTCTTGACTTCCTTGAGGATGTAGTTCTGTACAGCCTTGACGCCGGCATCCTGAAGGAGTTCCTTAGGATCGACGTTGCCTTCAGTCAGCTTATCGCCAGCCTTGACGGTAGAGCCGACCTTCAGCCAAGATCTGATGGTCTGAGAGATGCCGCACTTATGTTCGATCGTCTCTTTTTCGTTTGTGATTTCCACAACATAGCTGTGGTCTTCCATCTCTTCGATTCTTGTGATCTCGCCTGAGATCTTCGCAAGAATTGCTGGATGCTTAGGGCAACGTGCTTCGAACAGTTCTTCAACACGTGGCAGACCCTGAGTGATATCGGAATCAGATGCAGCCGCAACACCACCTGTATGGAATGTACGCATGGTCAGTTGTGTACCTGGTTCACCGATAGACTGGGCAGCCATGATGCCGACTGCTTCGCCGGCTTCAACCAGCTTGCCGGTAGCCATATTGCGGCCATAGCACTTGCGGCAGATGCCTTCCTTGCACTTGCATGTGAAGGTATTCCTTATGTGCATGCCCTTTACGCCAGCGGCAATGATCTTGTCGGCAATCTTCTCATCGATGTATTCGTCTTCACTGACGATGACTTCGCCAGTTGCTGGATCGGCGATCGTTTCCTTAGCGAAACGTCCAACGATTCTGTCATAGAACTTCTCGATGATCGAATCATCCTTCTGATCAATGATATCTTCTACATAGTAGCCCTGGTCAGTATGGCAGTCTTCTTCCATGATCATGACATCCTGAGCTACATCGACCAGTCTTCTTGTCAGGTAGCCAGATTCAGCAGTCTTCAGCGCTGTATCGGTCAGACCTTTACGAACACCGTGAGTAGAAATGAAGAATTCTGATACGTTCAGACCTTCACGGAATGAAGAATAGATAGGAACCTCGATGATCGATGGCTGGTATTCCTTCTTCGATTTAGACTGTGTTGGTCTACCCATCAGACCACGCATGCCGGATAGCTGCGTGAAGTTTGACTTGTTACCACGGGCGCCTGATACAGAAGACATGTTGATAGGCGACTTACGTGGCAGGTTGTTCATGACATCATCACCGATGGCGTTTGTGGCATCAGCCCACAGCTTTGAGAAGTGCTTTTCCCATTCAGGAAGAGTCAGCTGGCCTCTCTTCAGCAGGTTCTGCAGCACATCAGCCTTCTTCTTTGCCTCATCAACGTATTTCTGCTTGTTTGGCGCAACGCTAATGTCGGAAAGCGAGATGGTCATGCCGGCAACTGTCGAATAGGCGAAACCTAAGTCCTTGATTGAGTCCAAGATGTCGGATGAACCGTCAGTCTTGTATCTTGCGAATACTTCCGCAATGACCTTAGACAAAGATTTCTTGGTGAATTCTGGAGCTACCTTCAAACCTTTGATATGTTTCTTGATATCGGTACCGTAAGGTACGAAACAAGAATCTGGTGTGTTCTTCAGCGATTCATCATTCACATAGTTGATGTATGGGAAATCGCTTGGGAACTCATTGTTGAATATCAGCTTACCGATGGTGGTAATCAGATATTTATTGTTCTGTTCCTCAGTGAAGCAAGATTTGCTCAAAGCTGCAGCTGGGATAGCGATACGGGAATGCAGATGGACTTCCTTGTTGTCATAAGCCATTACAGCTTCATTGTAGTCCTTGTATACATGACCTTCGTTATCGCCGAATCTTCTCCACATATCGGCTGTTTCCTTGTCGCCTAAGGCGTCGATCGCATCAGCCTTCTCATAGAATTCTTCGGCAGTCTCTTCCATGTTCAGATAGAAGTTACCGAGAACCATATCCTGTGAAGGCGTAACGATTGGTTTGCCGTCCTTAGGACCAAGGATGTTGTTGGATGCCATCATCAGTATTTCTGCTTCTGCACGAGCTTCCTCTGACAGAGGTAGATGGACAGCCATCTGGTCGCCATCGAAGTCGGCGTTGAATGCTGTACATACTAATGGATGCAGTCTTATGGCACGTCCTTCGACCAGTTTAGGCTTGAAGGCCTGAATACCTAGTCTATGAAGTGTAGGTGCACGGTTAAGGAATACTGGATGATTGTCCATGATGCCTTCCAGCACATCCCAGATCTGAGGATCGAGCTTCTCGACCATCTTCTCTGCGAACTTGCTGGACTGGGCAATCTTCTGATTAACCAGTTCGTTGATTACGAATGGCTTATATAGCTGGATAGCCATCTCTCTTGGAATGCCGCACTGGTACATTCTGAGATCTGGTCCAACCGCGATTACCGATCTTCCTGAGAAGTCGACACGCTTGCCGAGCAGATTCTGTCTGAAACGGCCTTGCTTGCCCTTGAGGGAATGAGACAGAGACTTGAGAGCTCTGTTTCCTGAACCCTTGACTGGGTTGCCGCGACGGCCATTGTCGATCAGAGCATCGACAGCTTCCTGAAGCATACGCTTCTCGTTCTGTACGATGATGGAAGGAGTACCGATCTCCAAGAGCTTCTTCAGACGGTTGTTACGGGTGATTACACGACGGTAGAGATCGTTAAGATCAGAAGTCGCGAATCTTCCGCCATCCAGCTGAAGCATAGGTCTCAGATCTGGTGGTATTACTGGCAGCATCGTCAGTACCATCCACTCAGGCTTGTTTTCGGAATCGACGAAGGCATTGATTGTCTCAAGTCTCTTGATGAGCTTCTTGCGCTTGTCGCCCTGAGCCTTCTCAAGTTCCTTGAGGGTCAGTTCCTTCTCTTTGACTACATCGACCTGTTCCAGCAATGTCTTGATTGCTTCGGCACCGGTCTGAGCCTTGAAGGCTTCCTTGCCATAGAGAGCTTCGTAGTTTCTTACTTCGAGCTCATTGAGTGGCTGCTTGTATTCGAGTTCTGTTGTGCCAGGATCAGTTACGATCCAGGTTACGAAGTATACAACTTCTTCCAGAATCTTAGGTGAAACGTTCAAGATAAGTCCCATTCTTGAAGGGATGCCCTTCAGATACCAGATATGGGCTACAGGAGCTGCCAGAGCGATGTGTCCCATACGCTCTCTTCTGACTGAAGACTTGGTGATCTCAACACCGCATCTGTCGCAGATGACACCCTTGTATCTAACTTTCTTGTATTTTCCGCAATAGCATTCCCAGTCCTTGGTAGGTCCGAAAATCCTTTCGCAGAATAAGCCATCACGTTCAGGCTTTTGGCTACGATAGTTGATGGTTTCTGGCTTGGTTACCTCGCCATGTGACCATTCAAGAATACGTTCAGGAGATGCTAAACCAACTTTAATAGCTTCAAACTTATTTCTAGTCATGTTTATACCTCCTCATCATCAATGCCGATCACGGCACTTGGTGCATTGTCATCATCGAGCGAATCGACGATCGAAAGCCCTTCTGTATCCTCTACAACTCTTGCATCGGATGCAGCTTCAGCTTCCTTCTCGTCATCATCGATGCGTGAAATGCTGACTTCGTTTCCATCAGCGTCCAGCATCTTGACGTCGACCGCCAACGCCTGAAGTTCGTTCTTCAAGACGTTGAACGATTCAGGAAGTCCTGGTTCAGGAATCCTCTTGCCCTTGATGATTGCATCATAGGTCTTGGTACGGCCGTTGATGTCATCGGACTTGACGGTAAGGATCTCTGCCAAGGTATGGGCTGCGCCATAGGCTTCAAGAGCCCAAACTTCCATTTCGCCGAATCTCTGTCCGCCATTCTGGGCCTTGCCGCCCAATGGCTGCTGAGTAACCAATGAGTAAGGACCGGTTGCACGGGCATGCAGCTTATCGTCGACCATGTGGGCCAGCTTGATCATATACATGACACCGACAGCGATTCTTTCATCATAAGGTTCACCGGTCTTGCCATCGCGCAGGACGATCTTGCCGTCCATCGATGTTCCGGCTTCCTTCATGATCTCATTGAGCTCTTCGTTCGTGATTCCATCGAATACTGGAGTCGCAAACTTGACTGGCTTGCCTGTCTTCTCGCTTAAGGTCTTGGCTGCCATGCCTAGGTGAATCTCAAGAACCTGTCCGATATTCATACGCGAAGGCACGCCAAATGGGTTAAGCATGATGTCGACCGGTGTTCCATCTGGCATGAATGGCATATCTTCAACCGGTAAGATCTTAGAAATGACACCCTTGTTGCCGTGACGGCCAGCCATCTTATCGCCTTCAGAAATCTTACGTTTCTGAACGACGTATACTTCGATTACTTCAGTAACTCCAGGAGGCAGTTCGTAGCCGTCTTTGCGGTTACGGATTCTGACCTGCTGAACGATACCGGCACCACCATGTGGCACTCTCAGTGAATTGTCTCTGACTTCATGAGACTTTTCGCCGAAGATAGCCAGCAGCAGCTTCTCTTCTGGTGAAGCGTCAGACTGTCCTTTAGGAGTGACTTTACCGACCAAGATATCGCCTTCCTTGACTTCTGCGCCGACACTTACGATACCTCTAGAGTCAAGATTCCTGATTGAGGTTTCCTGAACATTAGGGATATCTCTGGTGATCTCTTCTTCACCAAGCTTTGTCTTACGCTTCTCGATCGAATAGACATCGATATGGATAGAAGTGTAGACATCTTCTTTGACCATTCTCTCAGACATGATGATGGCATCCTCATAGTTGTAGCCATGCCATGTCATGAAAGCGATCGTTACGTTCTGTCCTAAGGCAAGTTCGCCATCATCCATGCTTGGACCATCAGCGATGACATCGCCCTTCTTTACCTTGTCGCCATCAACGACGACTGGTCTATGGTTGATGCATGTGCCGGCATTCGATCTTTCGAACTTCTGGAGTCTGTATTCGTGATCGGTACCGTCTTCAGAAGTGATGATGATCTTGTCGGCATCGACATATGTAACGGTTCCATCATCGTAGGAGATGAGGCCTGTACCAGAGTCTTTGGCAATCTTTGTCTCGATACCGGTACCTACATATGGAGCATGTGGTCTAAGTAGAGGAACGGCCTGTCTCTGCATGTTTGCACCCATCAAGGCACGAGAAGCGTCATCGTTCTCGAGGAATGGGATACAAGCAGCTGCGACAGAGACGATCTGCTTAGGAGAAACGTCAGCCAGTTCAACATCCGAGCGGTTAGCCAGGATAGTTTCGCCAGCCTTTCTGGCAACGACGTGCTCATTGACGAGCTTTCCGCCAACGACCTCGTTTGCCTGAGCGATGTAGTAGTCGGCTTCATCATCTGCTGAGAGATAGATGTAGTCATCAGATACATTGCCCTTCTTATCAACCTTGCGGTAAGGAGTCTGGATGAATCCATACTTGTTTATCTTAGCGTAGGTTGTGAGGTAAGAAATCAGACCGATATTCTGGCCTTCTGGGGTCTCGATCGGACAGATTCTGCCATAGTGCGAGTTGTGGACGTCACGTACCTCGAAGCTCGCTCTCTCTCTTGTAAGACCGCCAGGTCCCAAAGCGGAGATACGACGCTTGTTGGTAAGTTCAGCCAATGGATTCTGCTGGTCCATGAACTGCGAAAGCTGAGATGATGAGAAGAATTCCTTGATGGCGCCAGAAAGCGGACGGTTATTCGTCAATGTCTTAGGTGTCGCGTTCTCGATTTCGGTAACGGACATCTTATCCTTGACTGCTTTCTCCATTCTGGAAAGACCGATTCTGAACTGATTCTGGATCAGTTCGCCCACAGTCTTGATTCTTCTGTTGCCCAGCATATCGATATCATCGGTTGCGCCAACGCCATCTAGCAGTGTGAACATGTAGTTGTAGAAGGCAATCATGTCAGACATGGTAATGCACTTCTTGTCGTTGAGCGGATCGATACCGATCAGTTTGATTGTATATTGAGGATCGTCTGGGTTTTCGATCTTGACAACCTGGCATGCGGTTCCCACAAACCAAGCCGAGATCTTTTCGCCCTTGATCACTCTTTCCCTCAAGGCATCTTCGTAATCCGACAGCAGCAGATAGCTGTCATGATCTGGAAGATAGTAAGGGATAGCCTGTTCGCCTTCAACGGTAATATCCTTGGAGTTCTTGTCGGTCAATCTGGCCAACACAAAGAACCTCTGGCCATAGTCCATGACAGCTGAATAGTTATCGGCTGTCAAAGCAACTTCCTTGGCGATGATTCCGCTATAGACTTTGACTGTCGTTACTTCCTTGGCGATATCCTTGATATCGTTTGGAGTCAAGGTGGTTCCCATATAGACGGTTCTATCAGCCAGATCTACATCATTGGCCAATATTCTGCCCTTGAGAGCCATCTTGTTTGTAGTCGCAACCTCAACTGCCGTTGGATGAGAGAAGGTATGTCTGAATGGGAATGGTTCAACATGTGAGCCCTTCACCAGTTCTTCTCTAAGCACATTTCTCTCGGCCTTCTCGATATGCGTTCCAGCCTTGTACAGTATTGTGCCATCGCCCTTGTACAGGTTCTCTGCCAGGGTATGATGCTCAATACGGTCGATGACGTTAAGCTTCTTGTTGAGCTTGTAGCGTCCTGCAGCAGTAAGGTCATATTTCTTCTGATCGAAGAACTTGGCGTTCATCAAAGATGCAGCACCTTCGACAGTAGGAACTTCATCCTGCTTCTGGTTCTTGTGCATTTCCAGCAATGCGGCATCAGTTGTCTTGGTCTTGTCGGCCTGCAGAGTATTTACTATCTCTTCATAGGCTCCAAGGAATGAAGTATAGATGGCTTCATAGACATTCAGGAATTCGCGGTCATCATTCTGATCGATAAGATCATCATAGACCTCAAGTCCCATAGCCTTGATGAAGGTCTTGACCTTCTCGACATCAAAGCCGTCTTCACCCTTCTCAAGATTCAAAGAGAAGCCGATGCACTTCAGAAGAATCGTAGACAGGATCTTACGCTTACGGTCAACCGACATATTCATCAGTCTTCCTAAAGCGTTCTTCTTGTCATCGGTAAAGAATTCTAGCCAGGTACCTCTTGATGGTATCAATTCACCTGAATACATTTCTTTGCCAGTCTTGTCATCTGACTCTACATCGAAGTAGGAACCAGGCGACCTGACAATCTGCGAAACGATTACACGTTCAGCACCATTGATGATAAAGGTGCCAGTAGGAGTCATCATTGGGAAATCGCCCAAGAAGACTTCTTCTTTTCTGGTAATGACTTCACCAGTATCTGGATCGATTATCTCCAGCTCCATGTTAGCTTTTAATGGCGCTGTATAATTGATCTCACGGTATTTACTTTCGGCAACATCATAATGAGGTTCTTCAAATACATAGTCTATTAGCTTTAAACGGATATCTCCGTTGTAGTTTTGAATCGGATAGATGTCATCAAAAACTTCTTTGATTCCCTCTTTGGTCAACCATTTGAAAGAATCAGTTTGAACTTCTACCAGATTAGGCAGCTCCAATGAGCCACTTACCTTGGAATAGTCACGGCGAGTTGAATGTTTACCCGATTCGACAATTTTATAAGCTTGTGTTTCTTTCATATTCTGCGCCGTCCTTTCAAATAATTAATGTGTAGATTCAGTTGCAGCTATCTATGACCAGATACCCGCTATCGCTAGCGATCACCGCAACCTCTTTGAACAATGTTTCAAGTTCCTTCTTGTGCGACAAAGCACCCTGCTTCTTCCTTACGACAATGTAAAGATGCCCATTCTCATTGAGCTTCTCTTTCGCCTTGGCATAGAGCCCATAAATCACTTCCTTACCGGCTCTGATAGGCGGATTGAGAACCACCGTATCGAATCGACCATCAAGAGTCAGGATATCATCGCATAGATGAACCTTTATATCAGTCTTATTGTTTCTGCAATTGAGCTCTGCAAGCTCTACAGCCCTGGAATTGACATCGACCATCTCGATCTCAGCCTCTGGCTGAAATCTTTTCAGGATGATGCCGATGGGACCATAACCGCATCCCAGATCCAGAACACGCTTGCCTAGAGCCAATCCATGAATGCTTTTCAACAAGATATAACTGCCGTAATCGACGCCGCCTTTAGAGAAGACGCCATTATCGGTAGTGAAACGAAAACTCTCATTATCGAAATAATAATCAAATTCTCTTCTTAGCGAAGGCAAATCCTTATTATCCGTATAATAATGAGTCATTAATTATTTGATGTCGACAGTAGCTCCTGCTTCCATTAACTTCTTCTTGAGTTCTTCAGCTTCTTCAACGCTGATGTTTTCCTTGATTGGGCTTGGGCACTTGTCAACAACACCCTTAGCTTCTACTAAGCCTAAGCCAGTGATTTCCTTAACAACCTTGATAACACGGCCAATTTCTTGTACAGAAATAGTCTTACGCACTGCGCTATAGCCGCAGGAGCGTTGAATGTGTACCATGGTAGTCTTGTCGCTGATAGCTGCAGCCAGAGCCTCAGTATCAACACGTTCGCCTTCAAAGGGGATTTCCTTATAGGTAACGCCAATGTTAGTTAAGCTGCCCTTTACGCTTACAGGATAGCCCATCAGGGTTTGCATGGTGTCGTAAGGTCTGCCGGTAGCGGTGATGATTTCGTCACCAGGACGCAGGTTGCCTAACAAAGCACAAGCTAAGGCATGAGTGCCAGAAACGAATTGAGAACGCACCAAAGCAGCCTCAGTGTGGAAAATATCAGCATAAATCTCGTCCAGCTTGTCGCGGCCAATGTCGTTATAGCCATAGCCAGTGGTAGGCTTCAGATAGAAATCAGAAACCTTGTGCTTACGGAAAGCATCCAAAACCTTACGAGTGTTAATCAGCGCAGCCTCTTCCATTGCTGCACTATGCTTTGCAACTTCTTGTAATGCCTCTAATTCTAAAGCATTATAATCGATCATGATATCAGTGTCCTTTTTTAGTAATATAAAATATTTATTTATGAATTGTATAAGCTATTGATATAAATCATAACATTGCAGTATACATACTGATAAATAAACATATAAAAATACAGTGACTATCCTTTGAAAACAATCTTTTTGGATTTCACTATATTAAATTCTTTCTCGAACAAATAGTACATCCAAAAAATTGTTTTCTACTAAAATTCGTCACGTCGTATTTTTATGTTTATAAAGCAGTATGTATACTGCAATTATATAACTACTCTATAGCTTCCTTATACAATTCAGCTAAATCGATATACTCTTGATATTCTGCAACCTGTTCTGCATCAATGCGAATCTTCATCAGATTGCCATCCTGCGGAGTAAATACTTCCTCCAGAATAGTC